>JAJFVH010000088.1 GCA_021371875.1 Bacteroidales bacterium | reverse complement strand
CTACAAAAGGCAGGTTACTTATTTTTCTCAAATTATTATCGCTCTGTTCGTGTATATTAAGAAACCGCCGTATACCGAACGGTACGTACGGTGGTGTGAGAGGACAGTGAGCGAACTAATCGCTCACTTCCTACTCGATTTCATTACGTGTTTATTTTGTTTTTCAATATTCAAAAACGGAATAAATTCAGAAATTATTTATAGTTTTGCTGTCTACTAAAAAACGAATCTTAAATCATATATTGTATTGCTCTGTTTTCCGGTTAAGAAGGGTGATAGAATCATTATCATGAAGGAAGAAAACTATTTACTTGTTGAGTTGAAAAAAGGAAACAAAGTGGCTTTCACTTTGATTTTTCATCAATATTATAAGGATTTAGTTATTTTTGCAGGTAATTATTTACAGAACAAGGAGCGTTGTGAAGATATAGTTCAATCCATTTTTCTGAAACTTTGGTCGGATAGGGAAATTCTGGCAATTGAAATCTCTTTGAAATCATTTTTACTGAAATCGGTAAAAAATGCTTGTCTGGATGAGATTCGTCATAAACAGGTTGTCAGAGACCATGAAAACTATTCGATAAACATTCCGGACATTGAAGATTCACTTGATACGGAAAACTATATTTTATATTCCGATTTACAGTTCCATCTCGCCAAAGCACTTGATAAACTCCCTCAAACATATAAAGAAGCCTTTGAAATGAATCGTTTCGATGGGTTGAAATACAAGGAAATTGCCCTACAATTAAATGTTTCGGAGCGGACAATAGAAGTGCGTGTAAGCAAAGCTTTAGGTTTATTACGTAAATATCTGAAGGAATTTTTTATCTCGATACTTTTGTTTCTAATTTCATAAGAAATCTAAAATGAATGTGGATGAATTAATTTAAAACGTCTTTCTTTATATAGGTGTAAAATAGGTATAAAATGCAAAACAATAATCAAATAGAAGAATTAACAATAAAATTTTTCTCGAAAACCATAAATGCCGACGAAAAAAGTTTGTTGTACGCGTGGATAAACGAAAGTGTGGAGAATAAAAGATATTTTCAGGAAATGCAAAATATATGGCACGTTTCGCATCCTGCATTTCATCCCGAAGATATTGATTTAGACAAAGCCAAAATTAAAGTACTCAAGCAAATAGAATGTAAATCCTCGAAAAATATTTCGTTTATGGTTTGGTGGCAACGCCTTGCGGCTATTCTGATAGTGCCGGTGATGATGTTAGTTGCATATCAGCTTTATAGCGACTCCTTGCATAAATCTGATGTCGCTTACCAGGAAATCATTGCTCCGTTGGGTATGAAATCTAAAATTACTTTGCCTGATGGTTCGACTGTTTGGCTCAACTCCGGTAGTAAATTAAAATATCCCGTTGTATTCACTTCCGGTAAACGTAATGTGTATTTATCGGGTGAAGCGTTTTTCAAAGTTAATTCCGATAAAAGCCATCCGTTTGTAGTGTCGACCAATAATTTACAAGTTGTAGCTACCGGAACGGCTTTCAATGTAGAATCTTATGCTAACGATACTATAACAGCAGTTACCTTGCTTGAAGGAAAAATTAATGTGCAAGTGGGTGAGATGAAATCTGAATATATTATGCCAAACCATCGTTTGGTATATAATAGTAAAGATAACAAGTATGATATTGCCAAAACTGATGCAAAACATTGGTGTGCTTGGAAAGATGGTATCTTAGCGTTCAGAAATGAACCGCTCGAAGATGTATTCAAACGCATTGGAAGGACTTATAATGTGGATATTGTAGTAAAGGACAAATCGGTAGGTCGGCAACTTTACCGGGCAACTTTCGAAGGAGAGTCTCTGGACGAAATATTACGTCTGTTGAAAATGTCGGCGCCAATACGTTATAAACGAATAGATCGGGAAAAACAGCCTGACAATGAATTTAGTAAAGAACGGATCGAAGTCTACAATGCCAATTAAAAACTTATATACATAAATAAAATTCCATATTTGAATAAAAAAATAAAGATTCGAATGTGGAATTTTTTTTTTGAAACGTCTTTTTATCAGAAGATAATTTACGTTTTTTGTAAATTATTACATTTTTTGTAACCCTTAAATTTAATACATGATGGAAGAACACGCAACATCTCCCCCCTACACAGTTCTTGCTGTAAATTACAGGAATCCTTACTGTAAAAACAATCTCATTACTAAATAATTATCCTTAATCTAATTAATGCGTATGAATTCATCATTAAAAAAAACACGATGTTTGAACGGGAAGTCTGTTAATCGGACTTTCATTCAACGAGCATGTATGGTCGTAATTCTGTTCTTTATTGTGCAATTAACAAATTCCAAAGTCTTTTCACAGTCAACAACCTTGACTTTGGACTTGAAGAACGTTTCCATAGAAGAAGTTTTGAATACTATTGAAGCAAAAACCTCTTATCGATTCTTATACAACAAACAGCTGATAGATGCCAATCGAAAAGTTACCATCAACGAAAAAGATCAGAATGTTGATCAGATTTTAAGTCAGTTATTCAGCGGAACGGATGTTGATTATGTAATTAGTGGCAAACAAATTGTTTTGAGTAAAGAAAATGAAAAAAAATCTTCTCAACAACTTTCAACTAAAATTACAGGGAGAGTAACCGATTACGGTGGACAGCCATTGCCTGGGGTTTCTGTTGTTGTGAAAGGAACAACCAATGGAACAATTACAGATTCGGATGGAAAGTATTCACTTTCCAATGTTGTAGCGAATGCGATTTTGAAGTTTTCGTTTATGGGAATGAAGGGACAAGAGATCACAATTAGTGGTAAATCGACTATTAATGTGATTCTGGTTGATGAAACCATTGGGTTGGACGAAGTAGTTGCCATTGGGTATGGAAGTATGAAAAAAAGTGACATTACAGGATCAGTTGCTTCTGTAAACGCGAAATCGTTAAAAGAAATTTCCTCGGCGAATATTACTCAATCCTTGCAGGGACGCATTGCCGGAGTTCAAATTCAAACAACATCAACACGTCCGGGGCAAGAAGGTCAGATTAGAATACGTGGGACAAGGTCGTTGACGGCTTCAAATGAACCATTAATTGTAGTCGATGGGATTCCGTTTAATGGAAGTTTAAATGATATAAGTTCCAGTAGCATTAAGTCAATTGACATATTGAAAGATGTTTCGTCCACAGCAATTTATGGTTCGAGGGGTGCTAATGGTGTAATTCTGATCACTATGGAACGTAGTAATACGGAAATTGCTAAAATAACTTACGAAGGTTATGAAGGCATTGATGTCGTCGCCAAGAAATATTCGCTATATAACGGTCCTGAATATTTGAGAATGGCTGAGCTGGCAGACTACGATGGTTATACTCCTCTTGAAAAACAATCTATCGAAGATGGTAAATTTACAGATTGGCAGGATCTGATGTATAAACATGGAAGAATAAGTGATCATCAGTTAAATATTGCCGGAGGAACAAAAACAGGAAATTATTCATTTGGGGTTGGGTACCATAATAAAACATCTGTTATGCCTGGAATAGAATTTCAACGATATTCTTTGCATACAACTATTGATCAGAATATCGGAAATAGAATAAAAGTAGGACTTAGTTCAAATATTTCCTATAGTATAAATGATGGAGAAACAACTAATGTTATGTATGGTCTCTTATCAATAAAGCCGGTTGACCAAGCTTATGATTCTACAGGTGCCATTCTTGTCCATCCTGATGGAACTCCGACTTCTACCAATCCACTTCTATATAAAAATGAAGAAAATTGGACTGAACATAGAGAAAGAATTAGTACGTTTAATAGCTTGTATGGTGAACTGGAAATAACAAAAGACCTGAAATACCGTATTAATATCGGTGCAAACTATAGTCATGATCAATATGGTAATTTTTATAGTTCAGTTATTAATGGGGGAGGCCCGGCAACAGCGGAAGTCAATAATGAGACTTCCTCTGATTATACGATTGAAAATTTGATTTATTATAATAAAACTTTCAATCAAAAGCATAAGCTTAATTTTACCGGCTTATACAGCATTCAAAAATCCAACTATAATAATACAGACGCTTTTGCAACAGATATGGTTGCGGATTATGTAAAGTATTATAATCTTGGTTTATCAAATTCTAATGTTAATGTTCCTGCTGGGAATCAAATATACTCGAAAAGAGTTATTCTTTCTTATATGGCTCGTATTAATTATAACTATAATGATCGTTATTTAATAACTTTAACAGGCAGGGCTGATGGTTCATCGGTATTGGCATCAGGTAACAAATGGCATTATTATCCGGCTGTGGCATTAGCTTGGGCTGCCATTAACGAGTCGTTTTTTAAGAATCAAAACACATTGTCAAACTTGAAGATCAGGCTAAGTTTTGGACAAACGTCGAACCAAGCGGTTGAACCTTATACAACTTTGGGCAGTATCTCACAAAATTTGTATAATTTTGGCTCTGATAATGTTTATGGCTATTATCTCTCAACAGTTTCTAATGAGAAACTTAATTGGGAATATACTAAAAGTTCCAATATTGGAATTGATTTTGGATTTTTAAAAAATCGAATATCCGGTTCTGTGGATTTTTATCACCAGCATACATCTGATATTTTGTTAAAACAAAAATTGCCGCCGACAAGTGGAGTTTCCGGACCTTTTTTAACAAATGTTGGGGAAACGCAGAATAATGGTATGGAAATTTCATTCACTACAATTAATTTTAATAAAAAATTTGGTTGGACATCCGATTTTAGTTTTTCTCTCAATAGAAATAAAATACTTGCATTAAATTCAGGAGTACAACGTGATGAAGGAAACGGATGGTTTGTTGGGCATCCGATGGATGTTATTTATGATTATAATAAAATTGGAATCTGGCAACTCGGGGAAGAAGTTGAAGCTGCTAAATATGGGTTAGAACCAGGAGAGATTAAGGTTGAGGATGTCAATAAAAATGATCAGATTGATAACGGGGACAAAAAAATACTGGGAAATCTTGACCCAAAATTTGAATTGGGTATTACAAACCGTTTTTCATATAAAGGATTTGATCTGTCAGTCGTTGCTTTTGCACGGGTGGGAGGTAAGCTAATCAGTGCTATTCACCAGCCGCAGAGTTATCTGAACATGCTGGGAGGAGCAGGAGCAAGAAACGGGATAAAAGTGAATTACTGGACTTCTGAAAATTCGACGAATGACTATCCTAAACCAAATGGTAGCCGTGGAGATAATCCGCAATATGGATCTACATTAGGATATTTCGATGCCAGTTTTTTAAACTTAAGAAGTATTAATTTGGGATATACCTTGTCCGAATTAAGACAATTAAAAGCAATCCGTATTTATGCAAGCTGCGAAAATGTGGCAACCTTTTTTTCGCCTTATCTCAAGGCAGGAGGAATTACGCCTCAAGCCACAGGTTACGGTGAAAATGGAGTGTCTGATTCAAACTCAATACCTGATCGTCAGTTAACCATTGGCGCCAATGTTCCACCAGCAAGGTCGTTTATTTTAGGACTTAGTTTTAATTTTTAAAATATGAATTATATGAAAAACAACATAAAACAATATTTTATCTTCCTTTTTGCAATCGTATTTGTTATTTCAGGTTGCAAGGATGAGTTGGATGAACAGCCAAGATCCATTTTAGTCCCATCCTATTTAGAAAGTCCTGACGGGATAAGGGCTGCTTTAGTTTCTGCTTATTCAGGGATGCGCTTTTATTATGGTACGGAAAATGGAATAGCAACAACCATTTTAGGGACAGATGAATTTACGACAGCCGCTTTAGGAACAAATGATGAGATATCGATTGACAGTTATTCATCTACCTTAAATCCGGCTAACGGACAATTCCAGACTTTATGGAACAATTCGTTCATTTACATCAATATGTGCAATGCTGTTATTCAGTTTGCACCGGATGCGGAAGATATGCCAGCAGATGAGGCAACAAGATTAATTGCCGAAGCAAAATTTCTGCGTGCCGAATATTATTTTCTGCTGGTACGTACTTTTGGCGGTGTTCCTTTGGATTTAGGTAGTGGAAATCTGACATTTAATACAAATCCGGCGACTACTTCTTTACGAAATTCAGTTTCCGAAGTATATGATGCTATTATTCAGGATTTAAAAGATGCTGTTCAGGATTTGCCAGCTATCCCATTAAAATATGGACGTGCAGGTAAAGCTGTGGCTATGCACGTGCTTGCAAAGGCTTATCTAACAAGAGGCTGGCTCGATATAAAAAAATCAAATGATTTTTCAAATGCCTATACTCTGGCGAAAGATTTGATTGACAATCAAAGTAAATATAATCTTCAACTTGAGGATAATTTTGCAAATGTGAATAAGCAGGGAAATGAACATGGACATGAGGTGATATGGACGGTCGAACATACAACAGATATTATTTTCAATGAAAGTGGTTTTTCAAAGAGCAATGGTAGCCATTTGTATTTTTATCCTTTTTATTATATCCAGACAGTAACATATGGAGGAGAAACTGTTACTCCTGTTACCATAGATTTCGACTATCAGGTAGGCTGGGTACGCTTCAGACCAACTCAATGGCTTTTAAATACCTGTTTTGCTGATAAAGTGAATGATTCCCGTTATGATGTTACGTTTCGAACATTATGGCAATGTAATACGAATGCAGGACAGCCTTTATTTTCCATTGGTGATACGGCTATTTATATGCCTGGTATTGAAGTCCCTGATGCAGAAAAGGCTCTGCATAAATATCTGACCCTTTCTCCGAGTGATTATACAGCACAAATGTATCCGGCGTTAAGAAAGTATGAGGATAGTAAACGTCAAACGATGTATTCTTTTGAATCTACACGCCCATTTATTGTATATAAACTTTCTGAAACATACTTAATTGCAGCGGAGGCTGCCTTGGAGGATGAACGTCCACAGGATGCTGTTCCGTATTTAAATGCGATCAGGGAACGCGCAGCCTATAGAGCTGGCAATACGGAAGATCAGAACATGAATGCGAAGAAGTCAATGATCATTTCAAATGCTGATGTTAATATAGACCTGATTTTGAATGAACGAAGCAGGGAATTATGTGGGGAACAATTACGGTGGTTTGATTTGGTAAGAACCAATAAATTGTCGGAAAGGGTTAAAGCGTATGATCTGGCAGGAGCTTCTAATATCAAGCCTTTTCATGTTTTACGGCCGATCCCCCAGTCTCAGATTGATCTGATGACCAGTTCCGATAAGAGTGCTTATCAGAATGATGGATATTAAGGCGGATGTTTCATATTTAAATTAAAAAATGATGAATTCAGTTTTTAAAAACAGATATTATGTGCACATGTAATTTTCATATTACGCGGCGGTTTTTGTTATTTATGGTTTCTTTTTTCCCATGTGCCATATTACTGGCACAGCAACCGATATTGCCTCCCGGATATCCTGAGGCTCAATATGACGAATCGAAAGTGCCGGAATATACTTTACCCGATCCTTTGGTAATGCTTAACGGAGAAAAAGTAACGAATGCAGAAGAATGGCAAAAAAAACGCAGACCGGAGATCATAGACCTTTTTGAGAAAAACGTGTATGGTTATACGATGGAGGGACGTCCAAAAGGAATGACCTGGGAGATCGATTCTGTTGATACCGCAGCAATGAACGGTAAGGCTAAGGTTAAAATGATAACCCTGTTTTTTACCGGGAAGAAACAATGGCCTGAAATGAAAATAAAAGTTATACTTCCTGCTTATTCGAAAAAGCCTGTTCCTGTATTTATTGTCCCATTTTTTGATCCTGAGAAAATGGATCAGCAGATGCTTCAATCATTGGGAGACCTGGATAAGTTTTCCGGGAATACGGAGATGCTCCTTGAAAACGGTTACGGATTGATAAATTTTGATCCCACCAGTGTTGAACCGGATACACCGGATGGCTATACGAACAGCATCCGGAAAATTTATGCAAAACCCGGTCAGGATAAGCCAGGGGACGGTGAATGGGGTGCTATTGGTGCATGGGCCTGGGCGATGAGCAGGGTTATGGATTATATCGAAACGGATACGGAAATCGAGTCTAAAAAAGTTTGCCTTACCGGTTACTCGCGTTTTGGAAAAGCAGCCATGTGGGCAGGCGCCCAGGATGAACGTTTCGCAATTGTTTTTTCCGGTCAGTCTGGTTGTTGCGGTGCGACGCTTGTGCGCAGACAATATGGTGAAACGGTTGAAAAAGTGAATAAAGCGTTCCCTCATTGGTTTTGTGCGAATTTTAAAAAATACAGTACCAGGGTGAATGATCTTCCTGTTGACTGGCATATGCTTGATGCATTAATTGCCCCACGGCCTCTTTATATTGAAACGGCACAGGAAGAATATTGGGGTGATCCACGTGGTTCATTTCTCGCCGGAAAATACGCAGACCCAGTCTATGAGCTGTATGGAAAGACTGGTCTTGGGGCAGAGGAGATGCCTCCGGTTGAATCACCTATGGGTGAGACAATCGGGTTCCACATGCGAAAGGGCGGTCATATGCTTGGCTATACTGATTATGATTGGGAACAATTTTTAAAATTTGCAGATTTGCATTTTGGAACAGAAGGAAAAAGTAAATGAGATTTTGCCATCAGTGAAAACTTGTTTGCGGGGGTTAATATTTTAATTTTCGCAAGTAAAATAACTTGCTGAATTTACAAAGTCAATCCGCGAACTGTTACTTTGCTGATGGCCGGTCGTCCATTGATATTTCCGAAAATAGCTGAAAAAGCTCCCGCTATTCTTTATTGCTGGTGGTTGGGTACCGAAGCAGGAACAGCCATGGTGGATGTGCTTTGGGGTAAATATAATCCTTCCGGCCGCTTACCCATAACTTTTCCCAAGAATTTGGGGCAAATTCCGGTGTATTACAATCAGAAAAACTCGGGACGTCCGGCAACCGATCAGCCTGAAGATTATTCTGGTCGCTATATCGATATTGATTACAAGCCACAGTATCCATTTGCTTATGGTTTGTCCTATACCGATTTTAGTTACGGGAATATTGTTCTTTCTCAAAATAATTCAGGTGTGACTCTTAGCATGAAAATAACCAATACCGGTAACTACGATGGAACAGAACTGGTTCAGGCTTATATCCATAAATTATGGGGTGAAGTTACTTCGCCGGTAAAGGAGTTAAAAGGCTTTCGTCAGGTATTTCTGAAAAAGGGAGAAAGTTGTCAAATCAAAATTGATATTCCTTACACTGATTTACAGTACTATGGAGTTTCAGGATGGTGCGAAGCCGAAGATGATTATGAAATTATGCTGGGACGTAATGCAACAGACCTGTTTTGGAAAGAAAAGATAGGAATAAAATAAAACAATTCAACAAAAAAGTTCTTCAATGTAAATGCAGACATTTAAAATCCGTTGTTTTTTATGAAGCAACGGATTTAATTTTGCATAGTCTACTCTTTTATTGAAAAGGAATCAATAATATTAAATTGGAAATGCTATTTCTGTCTTAAAGCAATTTGTGTGCTTCATACAATTTCTTATCTTTAAATTTTAAGATTGTAGCTGAATAATCTGTGTTAAAATCATATTGAATATGTATCTTTTCAAGTAATTTAAAATATTTGTGTTTACCTTATTGTGTTTTTGAAAATTATTCTTACCTTTGCAACCCATTTTGGACAAAAACCATTTGGACAGAAAATTAAGTAGTTAAAGTTATAAAAACAAAGTAAAATGCCTACAATTCAACAATTAGTTAGAAAAGGAAGAGCAGAACTCATCGACAAAAGCAAATCGCCCGCTTTGGATTCATGTCCGCAACGTCGTGGTGTTTGTGTTCGTGTGTACACTACCACTCCAAAAAAACCGAACTCGGCAATGCGTAAAGTTGCTCGTGTGCGTTTAACTAACCAAAAAGAAGTGAATGCTTACATTCCGGGCGAAGGACACAACTTACAGGAACACTCTATCGTAATGGTTCGTGGTGGTCGTGTAAAAGACCTTCCGGGAGTACGTTATCACGTGGTTCGTGGAACGCTTGATACAGCAGGAGTAAACGGACGTACGCAACGTCGTTCGAAATATGGGGCAAAACGTCCTAAAGCAGGAGCTGTAGCCGCAAAGGGTGCACCCGCAAAAGGTGGTAAAAAGAAATAATAAGCTCCCTAAATCCCCCAAAGGGGACTTAAAGACATTGTTTATTTCAAGCTGATAATAAATCAGTTCAATTTTCTTTCAAAAAGAAACTAACAAAATCAAGTTTAAACACTTGTTTGCGTTTTAAAGGTAGCAGATGAAAGGTTGAGTAAATGATTCGGAGGAATCGTTGAAGCAGAACTAAAGCAACCAAAAAAACAAAAACGGAAATTTTATTAAAAATGAGAAAATCGAAACCAAAAAAACGGATCGTATTACCTGATCCCGTTTTCAATGAGTCGATGGTTACAAAATTTGTAAACCACTTGATGTATGATGGCAAAAAATCAACTGCCTTCGACATTTTCTATTCATCGCTCGAAGTTGTGAAAAACAAACTTCCGAACGAAGAAAAAACTCCACTCGATATCTGGAAAAAAGCCCTCGAAAATATCACTCCGCTGGTCGAAGTTAAATCGCGTCGTGTGGGTGGCGCTACATTCCAGGTTCCTACCGAGATTCGTGCCGACCGCAAGGAATCAATTTCAATGAAGAATCTTATATTATACTCACGCAAACGTGGGGGACGTTCGATGGCCGATAAGTTGGCTGCCGAAATCGTTGACGCATTTAACAACCAGGGTGGCGCATTCAAACGCAAGGAAGATATGCACCGCATGGCTGAAGCTAACCGCGCATTTGCCCACTTCAGATTTTAATTGAAAAATATATTTATAAAAAAGAAATTCAATAGTTAACAAATGGCTAAAGGAGATTTAAGTTATAACAGAAATATCGGTATCATGGCGCATATCGACGCCGGAAAAACAACTACTTCCGAGCGTATCCTGTTCTACACCGGTTTGACTCACAAAATCGGCGAAGTGCACGATGGTGCTGCTACCATGGACTGGATGGAACAAGAGCAGGAGCGTGGTATTACCATTACTTCGGCGGCTACCACTACTTCGTGGGACTACCAGGGTGAAAAATACAAAATCAACCTGATTGACACTCCGGGACACGTTGACTTTACCGTTGAGGTGGAGCGTTCGTTGCGTATTCTTGATGGCGCTGTGGCTACTTTCTGTGCGGTTGGTGGTGTGGAACCTCAATCGGAAACTGTTTGGCGTCAGGCCGACAAATATAATGTACCCCGTATCGGATTCGTAAACAAGATGGACCGTTCCGGTGCAGACTTTTACGAAGTTGTTCGTCAGGTCAAAGATGTATTGGGTGCTAAACCGTGTCCTATTCAAATTCCAATCGGAGCCGAAGAAAAATTCAAAGGTGTGATCGATTTAGTGCAAATGAAAGCAATCTTATGGCACGATGAAACAATGGGCGCGCAATACGATGTAGAAGAAATCCCTGCTGATCTTTTGGCTGAAGCTGAAGAATGGAGAGATAAAATGCTCGAAATTGTTGCCGAATATGATGATGTTCTGATGGAAAAATATTTTGACGATCCTTCTACTATTACAGAAGATGAAATCAAAGTAGCTATCCGCAAGGCCACACTTTCAATGGAAATCAATCCCATGATTTGTGGCTCGGCATTTAAAAATAAAGGAGTACAAACCATGCTTGATGCTGTTTGCGCTTACCTGCCAAGTCCATTGGATACTCCTGAAATCGTAGGTAAAGACCCACGTTTCCAGGATAAGGATGTAATTCGTCATCCGGATGCAAAAGAACCATTATGTGCTTTGGCATTTAAAATTGCAACCGACCCTTATGTAGGGCGTCTTTGTTTCTTCCGTGTATATTCGGGTCAGCTTCCTGCCGGATCGTATGTTTATAACACACGCTCTGAAAAGAAGGAACGTATTTCGCGTATTTTCCAAATGCACTCTAATAAACAAAATCCCGTTGAATTGATTTCAGCCGGTGATATTGGTGCCGGAGTCGGATTTAAAGATATTCGTACAGGCGATACTTTGTGTGATGAAGCCCATCCTATCGTATTGGAATCAATGGATTTCCCTGCACCGGTTATCGGAATTTCAATTGAGCCTAAAACTCAGAAAGACCTCGATAAATTGGGTATGGGATTGGCTAAATTAGCCGAAGAAGATCCAACCTTTACTGTACACACTCAGGAACAATCGGGACAAACTATCATTAGTGGTATGGGTGAGCTTCACCTCGAAATCATTATCGACCGTTTGAAACGCGAGTTTAAAGTGGAATGTAATCAGGGTCGTCCTCAGGTGTCTTACAAGGAAGCCATTACAAAACCTGTTGAATTGCGCGAAGTGTACAAGAAACAATCGGGTGGTCGTGGTAAATTTGCCGATATCATTGTTCGTGTTGAGCCTGCCGATAAAGATTTTGATGGTTCACTCCAATTTATTGATGTCGTAAAAGGTGGTAATATTCCAAAAGAATATATTCCTTCTATTCAAAAAGGTTTCCAGACCGCCATGAAAAATGGTGTGTTGGCTGGTTTCCCAATGGATAAATTGAAAGTAACCGTAATTGATGGATCGTATCATGCAGTTGACTCGGATCAGTTATCATTCGAAATCTGTGCCCAAATGGCTTATAAAAACGCTTGTGCCAAAGCAAAACCTGTTCTTTTGGAACCTATCATGAAAATGGAAGTGGTTACACCTGAAGAAAGCATGGGTGATGTAATCGGGGACTTGAACAAACGCCGCGGACAGGTTGAAGGAATGGAATCAAGCCGTACAGGTGCACGTATCGTTAAAGCAAAAGTGCCGTTGGCTGAAACCTTCGGGTATGTAACGGCTTTACGTACTATCACTTCGGGTCGTGCAACTTCTTCAATGGAATTTGATCATTATGCCGAAGTTTCGACATCAATCGCTAAAGAAGTGGTTGCCGAAGCTAAAGGACATGTAGAATTACTTTAAAGCCCCCTTAAATCCCCGAAAGGGGATTTTACGGAGCTAAGTTGGAAATAAATGAATTTTTGATTAGTGAATGACTCTTAATCAGAAAAATATACAGATAAATAATTTAACAACAATTTAAAAAATGCTTGCTGAATTTCCCACCTTGTGGAATTAAGGAGGCTAAATTTTAGTATGAGTCAAAAAATTCGTATCAAACTGAAATCTTACGATCACAACTTGGTTGACAAATCGGCCGAAAAAATCGTAAAGACAGTAAAAGCTACCGGTGCAGTAGTAAGCGGTCCAATTCCACTTCCAACGCATAAACGCATCTTTACTGTAAACCGTTCGACTTTCGTAAACAAAAAATCGCGTGAACAATTCGAACTTTGTTCTTATAAACGTCTTATCGACATTTACAGCTCCACAGCTAAGACTGTTGATGCGTTGATGAAACTTGAATTGCCAAGTGGCGTAGAAGTAGAAATTAAAGTGTAAAAGCCCCCTAAATCCCCCAAGGGGGACTTTTGGAGTCGAAATAATAGATTTTTTAAAACAATGATGGTCTTTTTTAAGTCCCCCTTGGGGGATTTAGGGGGCTGGAATTATTAAACAACAATTGAAATGCCAGGATTATTAGGAAAAAAAATCGGAATGACATCCGTTTTCAGTGCCGATGGTAAAAATGTACCATGCACTGTTATCGAAGCAGGTCCTTGTGTTGTTACTCAAATCAAAACTGTAGAAACCGACGGTTACGAAGCTGTACAGGTAGGTTTTCAGACTAAAACTGAAAAACACACCAACAAAGCTGAAGCCGGAATTTTCAAAGCAGCCGGAGTAGCTCCTCAAAGACACTTGGTTGAGTTCAAAGGATTTGAAACTGAATTCAAATTAGGTGATGCTATCACCGTAGAAATGTTCGAAGCAGACACATTTGTCGATGTAGTTGGAACTTCGAAAGGTAAAGGATTCCAGGGTGTTGTAAAACGCCACGGATTTGGTGGGGTAGGACAATCGACTCACGGTCAGCACAACCGTTTGCGCGCACCGGGTTCGTTAGGAGCATCCTCATATCCTTCACGTGTATTTAAAGGTATGCGCATGGGTGGCCGCATGGGTGGCGATCAGGTAACTGTTCAAAACTTACAGGTATTAAAGGTAATTCCCGAACACAACTTGATCCTGATTAAAGGTTCGGTTCCGGGAGCTAAAGGTTCAATCGTAATCATCAATAAATAATCATGGAACTGAAAGTAGTAAATATTAAAGGAGAAGACACAGGAAGAGTTGTATCGCTAAACGATACTGTCTTCGGTATTGAGCCAAACGACCATGCTATTTATTTAGATGTGAAACAATATTTGGCTAATCAACGTCAGGGGACACACTCGTCAAAAGGCAGAAGTCAATTGGCAGGCAGTACCCGTAAATTAGGAAAGCAAAAAGGCGGAGGCGGTGCCCGTCCGGGTGATATCAAATCGGGTGTTCGTGTAGGCGGTGGTCGTATGTTTGGTCCGGTTCCACGCGATTACAGCTTCAAACTCAACAAAAGAGTAAAACAACTTGCCCGTAAATCGGCATTGTCATATAAAGCAGCAAACAGCCTCATTACTGTGGTTGAAAATCTGCAATTTGACGCTCCGAAAACCAAAGAATTCGTAGCAATGACAAAAAGTTTACAAGTTGCTGATAAAAAACCGTTAATTGTTTTAGCAAATGCAAATAAAAACGTATATTTGTCGGCTCGTAATTTACCCAAGGTAAATGTCGTAACAGTTTCGGAATTAAACACTTACATAGTGCTTAATGCGAAATCGCTTGTATTAACCGAAGATTCGGTTGCCGCAATTGAACAAATATTTAAAGCATAAGGAGAACAGAAATGGGAATTATAATAAAACCAATCGTTACAGAGAAGATGACTAAACTGGGCGACAAACTGAACCGCTATGGCTTTAGAGTTCAAAAAGACGCTAACAAGATTCAAATCAAACAGGCAGTCGAAGCAATGTATAATGTAACTGTAACTGATGTAAATACGCTCGTCGTAGCGCCAAAGATAAAAAGCCGTTTTACAAAAAGCGGCGCTATTAATGGTAAAACATCGGCTTATAAAAAAGCCATCGTTACAGTGAAAAAAGGAGAACAAATCGATTTTTATAGCAATATCTAAAAAAAATTGACTATTTAAACATTGACCATTTCCTATTAATGGGCAATGTTTAAAATGGTAAATTATAAATGGATAAATAGTAAATCAAAATAAATAAATGGCTGTACGTAAATTAATGCCCACAACACCGGGGCAGAGACACAAGATTATTGGCACATTCGACACAATTACTGCGAGTGTACCAGAGAAATCTCTTGTAACAGGCGGAGGTAAATCCGGTGGTCGTAACCACGATGGTAAAATGACCATGCGCTACCTTGGTGGCGGACACAAGAAGAAATATAGAGTAATTGACTTTAAACGCAACAAAGACGGTGTTCCCGCAACAGTTAAATCAATTGAATACGATCCGAACCGTTCGGCACGTATCGCTTTGCTTTATTATGCTGATGGGGAAAAAAGATACATTCTTGCACCAAACGGATTGCAGGTGGATCAGGTAATACTTTCAGGGGAGAATGCTGCTCCTGAAGTTGGTAATTCATTGCCTTTGCAAAACATTCCACTGGGAACCATAATTCACAACATTGAATTACGCCCGGGTCAAGGTGCCGCGATGGTACGTTCGGCAGGAACATTTGCACAGTTGACTTCCCGCGAAGACAAATATGCAATTATCAAATTACCTTCGGGTGAAGTTCGTAAAATTCTTGCAACTTGTAAAGCAACTATCGGAACTGTAGGAAATTCAGATCATGCACTTGAAAGATCAGGTAAAGCAGGTCGCTCACGTTGGCTTGGACGTCGTCCACGCGTTCGTGGTGTAGCTATGAACCCGGTTGATCACCCCATGGGTGGTGGTGAAGGCCGCGCTTCTGGAGGACACCCACGTTCTCGCAAAGGCTTGTTAGCTAAAGGGTACAAAACTCGTGCTCCTAAAAAGCAATCAAGTCAATATATTATTGAAAGAAAGAAAAAATAATCGAAAAAATTAAGTAAATAATATGAGCCGTTCATTAAAAAAAGGACCATACATCAACCTGAAGCTTGAAACTAAAGTTTTAGCCATGAATGAAAGCGGTAAAAAAACCGTGATCAAAACATGGGCTCGCGCTTCAATGATATCACCTGATTTTGTAGGTCACACAATTGCAGTTCACAATGGAAACAAGTTTATCCCCGTATATATAACCGAAAATATGGTAGGACACAAGTTAGGCGAATTTTCTCCTACTCGTAACTTCCGCGGTCACGGTGGAAAAAAGAAATAATCCATTGAAATTTTAAATCAGAAAAAAATAAACATTTCAAGAAAATGGGTGCAAGAAAAAAAATATCAGCCGAAGAAAGAAAAGAAGCCAACAAAACTCTTTACTTTGCTAAGCTTAACGACGTTCCTACTTCACCACGCAAAATGCGCCTTGTGGCCGATATGATACGCGGTATGGAAGTAAACAAAGCATTAAGCGTACTGAAGTTTTCGTCGAAAGAAGCTTCGGGAAGATTAGAAAAATTATTGAAATCAGCTGTTGCTAACTGGGAAGCAAAAACCGAGCAAAAAGCCGATAATGCTAATTTATATGTAAGTAATATAGCTGTGGATTCAGCCACCATGTTGAAACGCTTACGTACCGCTCCCCAGGGTCGCGGTTACCGCGTTCGCAAACGCTCGAACCACGTGACTATATTTGTAGATACCAAAAATACTAACGATAACGAAAATTAATTGCTCGATGGGACAAAAAATTAATCCGATAAGTAACCGCTTAGGAATCATCCGTGGATGGGATTCAAACTGGTACGGTGGCAACAATTATGGCGATACCATACTTGAAGACAGCAAAATCAGAAAATACCTCAATGCCCGTTTGGCTAAGGCAAGCGTATCGCGTATCGTTATCGAACGTACGTTGAAATTGGTAACTATTACTGTATGTACTGCACGCCCCGGTATCATTATTGGTAAAGGCGGACAGGAAGTTGATAAACTGAAAGAAGAATTGAAAAAAGTAACCGATAAGGATATCCAGATCAATATCTTCGAAATTAAACGTCCGGAATTGGATGCTGTAATCGTTGCCAACAACGTGGCACGTCAGGTCGAAGGTAAAATCGCTTACCGTCGCGCTACCAAGATGGCTATCGCCTCTACCATGCGCATGGGAGCTGAAGGTATCAAAATCCAATGTTCAGGTCGTTTGAATGGAGCCGAGATGGCTCGTTCGGAAATGTATAAAGAAGGACGTACTCCTCTGCATACCTTCAGGGCAGATATCGATTATGCTCATGCCGAAGCTTTGACTAAGGTGGGTATTATTGGTATCAAAGTGTGGATTTGCCGTGGCGAAGTTTACGGTAAAAAAGACTTAGCTCCTAACTTTACGGCTACCAAAGAAGTCTCTCGCGGTGGCGAGCGTTACAACAATGAACGTGGAGATCGCAAAGATCGCAACGACCGTGGCGGTAAAGGCGGTTTTAAAAAGAGAAAAAATTAACTGTTAATAATGAATTTGATTTAAGGAAATTATGTTACAACCTAAGAAAACAAAGTTCAGGAGACAGCAAAAAGGGCGCATGAAAGGAAATGCCCAAAGAGGTAATCAGTTGGCGTTCGGTTCTTTTGGAATTAAATCTCTGGAATCAAAATGGTTAACCGGTCGTCAAATTGAAGCTGCCCGTATTGCTGTAACCCGCTATATGCAACGTCAAGGACAAATCTGGATTCGAGTATTCCCTGATAAACCTATTACCAAAAAACCCGCAGAGGTTCGTATGGGTAAAGGTAAAGGCGCTCCTGAAGGATTCGTAGCTCCTGTCACCCCGGGACGTATACTGTTTGAAGTAGAAGGTGTGTCCTTCGAAATCGCAAAAGAAGCATTGCGTTTGGCTGCTCAAAAACTACCAGTTACTACCAAATTTGTAGTAAGACGCGATTATGATTTTACCTCTCAAAATGTGTAAGGAAAAATGAAAACAAGAGAAATTAAAGAATTAAACATTAAAGAGATTCAAGAACGCATGGATGCTGAACAAGAGCATTTGGTTCGTTTAAAATTGAATCATGCCATTTCTCCGCTCGACAATCCGTTGCAAATAAAAGTGGTTCGCAGAACTATCGCACGTTTTGCTACTGAGTTACGTCAGCGTGAAATTAATCAATAAAATTCAGATCCTGATGGAAACAAGAAATTTAAGAAAAGAAAGAACGGGTGTCGTTTTCAGCAACAAAATGGATAAAACCATCACGGTGGCTGTTAAGTGGAAAGAAAAACACCCTATTTACGGAAAATTCGTAAATAAGACAAAAAAATATCATGCTCATGACGAGAAGAACGAATGTAACATTGGAGATACAGTTCGTATCATGGAAACCCGCCCGCTGAGTAAACTAAAAAGATGGAGATTAACTGAAATTATCGAAAGAGTTAAGTAATTATGATACAACAAGAATCAAGACTCGTAGTAGCGGATAACAGTGGAGCCAAAGAAGCTCTTTGTATCCGTGTATTAGGAGGAACAAGCAAACGTTACGCTACACTTGGCGATATTATTGTGGTAGCAGTGAAGAGTGTAATCCCTTCATCTGAAATCAAAAAAGGTATCGTTTCAAAAGCAGTTGTAGTTCGTACGAAAAAAGAAGTACGCCGTGCCGACGGTTCTTATATTCGTTTTGACGATAACGCCTGCGTATTATTAAACAATGCCGGCGAAATCCGCGGAAGCCGTATATTCGGCCCCGTAGCCCGCGAATTGCGTGCTACCAATATGAAAATCATATCACTTGCACCTGAAGTGCTTTAATCCTCGAAAAATAAATTAGTGATGAGTAAATTACACATAAAAAAAGGTGATACCGTTTACGTGAACGCCGGGGTTGACAAAGGCAAAACCGGTCGCGTGTTGGAAGTTCTTGTGAAAGAACAACGCGCCATCGTAGAAGGAGTAAATATGGTGTCAAAGAGCACCAAACCTAACGCGAAAAGCCCTCAAGGAGGTATCGTAAAGAAAGAGGCTGCTATTCATATTTCAAATTTGAACCCTGCCGAGAACGGTAAACCTGTTCGCGTTGGACGCAAATTGAATGCTGAAGGTAAATTGGTGCGTATTTCTAAAAAATCAGGAGGAGAAATTTAAGAATGAACACAGCAAGTTTAAAACAAGATTACAAGGAGCGTATCGTTCCGGTCTTAATGAAAGAGTTTGGCTACAGTTCAGTCATGCAGGCTCCGAAACTCGAAAAAATAGTGTTGAATCAGGGATTGGGTATCGCTGTAGCCGATAAAAAAATTATCGAAGTGGCTATCAACGAAATGACTACCATTACCGGTCAGAAAGCAGTGGCAACAATATCCAAAAAAGATATTTCGAACTTTAAGTTGCGTAAAAAAATGCCTATCGGCGTTCGCGTAACTTTGCGTGGCGATCGTATGTACGAGTTTCTGGAACGTCTTATCCGTGTCGCATTACCACGTGTTCGCGACTTCAAGGGTATCGAAAATAAACTCGATGGACGTGGAAATTACACACTCGGTATCACCGAGCAGATTATTTTCCCTGAAATCAACATCGATGCAATATCCCGTATGTTGGGTATGAACATTACGTTTGTAACTACTGCCGCAACTGATGAAGAAGGTTTCGCACTGTTGAAAGAATTCGGATTACCCTTTAAGAAAAACTAATTAGAGATACAATGGCAAAAGAATCAATGAAAGCCCGCGAGGTGAAAAGAGCCAAACTGGTTGCAAAATTCGCTGCAAAACGTGAAAAATTAATTACTGAAGGCAATTACGATGGTCTTCAGGCATTACCCAAAAACGCGTCGCCTGTACGTTTGCACAACCGTTGCAAAATCACCGGCCGCCCCAAAGGATATATGCGTCAGTTTGGAATTTCACGTATTCAGTTCCGCGAAATGGCTTCGAAAGGCTTGATACCCGGAGTGAAAAAGGCAAGCTGGTAGAAACACAGCCTCCTAAAATCCTCCGAAGGGGGACTTAGGAGATTGTAATACAATAATAATTTATAAATAAATGGTTCTTGAAGTCCCCCTTCGGGGGATTTAGGGGGCTTTAAATATTGTCCCGACAGCCGGGATCAATTTAAAAACAATTTTTATGACAGATCCAATCGCAGATTATTTAACCCGATTGCGGAATGCTATCAAAGCGAACCACCGGGTGGTGGAAGTTCCCGCATCGAATTTAAAAAAGGAAGTAACCCGCATTTTACATGAAAAAGGTTATATCCTGAACTACAAATTTGTAGAGGACGGACCCCAGGGCACTATCAAAATCGCCTTGAAGTACGATCCCGTAAACAAAGTAAACTCAATCAAGAAATTGATTCGTGTTTCTACTCCAGGTCTTCGTCAATATGTTGGGCACAAAGACATGCCGCGCGTATTGAACGGTTTGGGTATTGCCATTCTTTCTACCTCGAAAGGTGTTATGACCAACAAAGAAGCTGCCGATTTGAATATTGGCGGTGAAGTTATTTGTTATATTTATTAATAAAAGGAGGAAAGAAAATGTCAAGAATAGGAAAATTACCCATTAACATCCCCGCCGGAGTAACAGTAACGGTACAGGACACTGTAGTAACCGTTAAAGGACAAAAAGGTACATTAACTCAAGAAATTAATCCGAATATTACAGTATCGGTCGAAGGTAATGTATGTACTGTTAAACGTCCCGATGATGAAAAACAAAATCGTGCCATGCACGGTTTGTATCGTTCGTTGATTCAGAATATGATTACCGGAGTTTCCGAAGGATACAAAAAAAGTTTGGAATTAGTAGGTGTTGGTTACCGTGTTTCTAATCAGGGCCAGGTGTTAGAACTTGCACTCGGTTACACACACAACATCTTTTTAGGATTACCTGCTGAAATTAAAGTAGAAACCAAAAATGAGCGTAACCAGAATCCTTTGATTATATTAGAAAGTGCAGACAAGCAATTGATTGGTCAAGTTTGCGCAAAAATACGCTCATTCCGCAAACCGGAACCATACAAAGGAAAAGGTGTTCGTTTTGTGGGTGAAGTTGTTCGCCGCAAAGCAGGTAAATCTGCAGGTAAAAAATAATTTACGTAAACTTGTGAAATTATGACAACAAATTTAGATAGAAGGACAAAAATAAAAGCACATATTCGTCACAAAGTGTCGGGTACTGCTCTAAAACCACGCTTGACGGTGTTTAGAAGCAATACACAAATTTACGCTCAGCTAATTGATGACGTAAACGGTGTAACCTTGGCTGCGGCATCTTCGCTTGGTATGAAAGAAAAGGCAACAAAAATAGAACAGGCTGCTAAAGTAGGCGCTTTGGTAGCTAAAGTTGCACAGAAAGCCGGAATTACAGAAGTGGTATTCGACCGTAACGGTTATTTGTACCATGGTAGAGTTAAACAATTAGCTGACGCTGCTCGCGAAGCGGGTCTTAAATTTTAATCAAGCAAGGCAACGAATATGAATAAAGTAAAAACGACCAACGATCTGGAATTGAAAGACAGATTGGTAGCTGTAAATCGTGTTACTAAAGTAACCAAAGGGGGACGTACCTTCAGTTTTTCAGCTATTGTAGTGGTAGGAAATGAAGATGGTATAGTAGGTTGGGGACTCGGAAAGGCAGGTGAAGTAACGGCTGCTATTGCCAAAGGAACCGAAGCTGCTAAAAAGAACTTGATTAAAGTGCCCGTGCTGAATGGAACCATTCCTCACGAACAGCTCGCTAAATTCGGTGGCGCACAAGTTTACATTCAACCTGCATCGCACGGTACAGGAGTTAAAGCCGGTGGCGCTATGCGTGCCGTACTCGAAAGTGTTGGTATTACCGACGTGTTGGCCAAATCAAAAGGCTCATCAAATCCTCACAACCTTGTAAAAGCTACTATCGTGGCTTTAGGAGAATTGCGTGATGCACATACAGTGGCTCAAAACCGCGGTGTATCGCTTAATACAGTGTTTAACGGTTAAATCGATAAAATTATGGCAACAATAAAAATTAAACAAGTTCGCAGTAAAATCAAATCGCCAAAAGTTCAGAAACTGACTTTGGAAGCATTAGGTTTGAAAAAAATGAATGCCGTAGTTGAACACGAGGCTACCCCCCAGATTTTGGGTATGGTAAACAAAGTGAAACACTTGGTTGAAGTGATAAAATAATATTATTCTAAGACTCTTTAAATATTAAGATATGAATTTAAGTAATTTAACCCCTGCAGCAGGTTCTGTTAAGACTCGCAAACGTATCGGTCGTGGTACCGGTTCTGGTTTAGGCGGAACTTCTACAAAAGGGCACAAAGGACAGAAATCACGTTCGGGATATTCCAAGAAAATTGGTTTCGAAGGTGGTCAGATGCCAATTCAGCGCCGTCTGCCAAAGTTTGGTTTTAAAAACGTGAACCGCGTTGAATACAAAGCTATTAATATCGAGACACTCGAAGCATTAGCTCTCAGCGTAAAACTTACTAAAATTGGTCTGACCGAATTACGTGAAGCCGGATTCCTTTCAAAGACAGCTTTAGTGAAAATTTTAGGTAAAGGCGCTTTAACCGTGAAAATCGATGTCGAAGCTAATGCATTTTCAAAATCGGCCGAAGAAGCAATCGTTGCCGCAGGTGGAACCGTAGTAAAATTATAATCGCATGAAATTCATAGAGACACTTAAAAATATCTGGAAAATCGAAGACCTGCGTAGTCGGTTGTTAACAACAGTTTTGTTTGTTTTAATCTATCGTTTTGGATCGTTTATTGTGCTTCCGGGTATTGACCCAACCGCGTTGACCGCGTTGAAAGCTCAAACCAGTGGTGGTTTATTGGCATTGTTGGATATGTTCTCTGGAGGTGCGTTTGCCAATGCTTCGATATTTGCCCTGGGTATAATGCCTTACATTTCGGCTTCGATTGTAATCCAATTGTTGACAATTGCCGTTCCATATTTCCAAAAGATGCAACGCGAAGGCGAAAGCGGGCGTCGGAAAATGAACCAATATACCCGTTACCTGACAGTTGCTATCTTGCTTTTGCAGGGACCTTCATACTTAATCAATTTAAGTGTACAGTTGGCTCAGGCCGGTTCAGCCCTGCCAAGCGGTTTTTGGTTTACGGCTTCATCAACGTTGATTCTTGCCGGCGGCAGCATGTTCGTCATGTGGCTCGGCGAGCGCATTACCGACAAAGGAATCGGAAACGGTATTTCATTTATCATTTTAGTAGGTATTATCTCACGCTTTCCGGGTGCAATTATTAAAGAATTTGCGTCGCGTGTAACCGATGCCGGCGGTGGTTTGGTCATGTTCCTTGTAGAGGTGGTTTTTTTACTGGCTGTTATTGCAGCTTCTATCATGTTGGTACAGGGAACCCGCAAGATTCCGGTACAATATGCAAAACGTGTGGTTGGAAACAAACAATACGGTGGAGTACGCCAATATATTCCTTTGAAGATTAATGCAGCTGGTGTAATGCCGATCATTTTTGCCCAGGCAATTATGTTTATTCCCATAACATTGGCAGGTTTTTCCCATTCGGAATCAATCAACAGTTTTGTGGGTGCATTTATGAATAATACCGGTTTTTGGTACAATTTTGTTTTTGGTTTGCTGATTATAGCGTTTACTTATTTTTATACCGCTATCACTATCAACCCAACCCAGATGGCTGAAGAAATGAAACGGAATAACGGTTTTATTCCGGGAATTAAACCAGGTAAGCGTACTGCCGAATATTTAGACCTAATCATGTCGCGCATCACTTTGCCGGGGTCTATCTTTTTGGCTATTATTGCCGTACTGCCTGCATTTGCCAAATTGCTCGGAATTAACGATGCGTTCTCTCAATTCTTTGGAGGAACATCCTTGTTGATTCTGGTAGGTGTTATTTTGGATACATTGCAGCAAATCGAAAGTCACCTGCTGATGCGTCATTACGATGGCTTGTTGAAATCAGGAAGAATTAAAGGACGTTCGGGTGGAGTGTCTGCCTACTAAAAAACGATTGAATGATTTTTTTAAAAACTGACGAAGAAATTGAATTGCTTCGCATCAGTAATCAGATAGTAGCTAAAACGTTAGCCGAAATGGCCAAAATCATTGCTCCGGGTGTAAGCACAGGGCAATTGGACAAAGTGGCGGAAGAATTTATAAGGGATCATGGAGCCGTGCCCGGATTTCTCGGTTACGGCGGTTTCCCGAAATCTATCTGTACTTCGGTCAACGAAAACGTGGTTCACGGCATACCTTCCGAAAAAGTAGTATTAGAAGAAGGTGACATTATTTCGGTTGATTGTGGAGCTTATATTAACGGATTTCACGGCGACTCGGCTTACACTTTTTGTGTAGGCGAAGTAAAACCCGAAATCGTGGATTTATTGCGCACAACAAAGGAGTCGCTGTACAAGGGTATAGAGCAGGCACAAGAAGGAAAACGTTTAGGCGATGTAGGAAATGCCATTCAGGAGTATTGCGAAAACAAGGGTTACTCTGTGGTTCGCGAAATGATCGGACATGGCGTAGGCCGAAAGTTGCACGAATCGCCCGAGGTGCCGAATTACGGACGCAAAGGAAACGGCGTGATGCTTAAATCGGGAATGACGATAGCCATTGAACCTATGATTAATCTGGGAACCCGGCATTTGGTGTTTGAAAAAGATGGATGGACAACCCGGACACTCGACCGGAAACCTTCGGCTCACTTTGAACACTCGGTGGCTATCCGACGTGGGAAAGCAGACATTCTATCGAGTTTTGAATATATAGAACAAGTTTTAGGCAACAAAGCGATATAATTTATGGCCAAACAAGCAGCAATTGAACAGGACGGAACAATTATCGAAGCATTATCCAATGCTATGTTTCGTGTCGAACTGGAAAACGGTCACGTTATTACGGCTCATATTTCCGGTAAAATGCGTATGCACTATATTAAAATTTTACCGGGAGATAGAGTAAAAGTGGAAATGTCGCCTTACGATTTATCAAAAGGAAGAATCTCGTTCAGATATAAATAGAAGTCTGCCCCCTAACCCCCTGAAGGGGGAATATGAGCAGAATAATTAAAAGATTTAGGTAGTAATAAAAAATTTAAACACTCTTCCAAACTCCCCCTTCAGGGGGTCGGGGGGCATATAATTAATCATTATGAAAGTCAGAGCATCTATAAAAAAGCGCACAGACGATTGTAAAATCGTTCGCCGTAAAGGCCGCTTGTATGTAATTAACAAAAAAAATCCCAAGTACAAACAACGTCAGGGATAATTAAAATTTTATAAGCAAAATAAAGTAAGTTTATGGCTATAAGAATTGTCGGAGTAGATTTACCCCAAAACAAACGCGGGGAAGTTGGATTGACTTATATCTACGGAATAGGTCGCAGTAATGCAAAAAAGATTTTAGAAGAAGCCGGTGTTGACATCGATATCAAAGTCAAGGACTGGACTGACGACCAAGCAGCTAAAATCCGCGAAATCATCGGCGCCGGATACAAAGTAGAAGGTGATCTTCGTTCGGAAGTACAATTGAACATCAAACGTTTGATGGATATCGGTTGTTACCGCGGAGTACGTCACCGTATCGGCCTCCCGTTGAGAGGACAAAGTACGAAGAATAACGCTCGTACACGTAAAGGTAAAAAGAAAACAGTTGCTAACAAGAAAAAAGCAACTAAATAAGGTTTAACTGTTAGCGAATTTTAGAAAAGCTAAATAATTATTGAAATAATATGGCAAAGAAAACAGTTGCAGCCAAAAAAAGAATCGTTAAAGTAGACGGTGTAGGTCAATTACACGTACACTCTTCTTTCAACAACATTATTGTTACGCTTACCAATGGCGACGGTCAGGTTATTTCCTGGTCTTCAGCAGGAAAGATGGGATTCCGTGGCTCAAAGAAAAACACTCCTTATGCCGCCCAGATGGCTGCGCAGGATTGCTCGAAAGTTGCATTTGATTTAGGCTTACGTAAAGTGAAGGCATACGTGAAGGGACCGGGTAACGGCCGTGAGTCTGCAATTCGTACCGTACATGGTGCCGGTATTGAAGTAACCGAAATTGTCGACGTTACACCACTTCCACACAATGGTTGTCGTCCTCCTAAACGTCGTAGAGTGTAAATTGCAGTTTGTTTTTCCGGATAATTGGATTGGTAATATTGAATCGATTGCGTTCAAACCTCTCAGCAATCGCGGCTGTATCCAATGAATCCCGATTCGAGTCCGGAAGAAACACATAATTAATTAAAAAAACAAAAAGAAAAAATGGCAAGATATATTGGACCAAAGTCAAAAATTGCCCGTAAGTTTGGTGAAGCTATTTTCGGACCTGATAAAGTGTTAGCGAAAAAGAACTATCCTCCCGGACAACACGGCCAGGGACGCCGTAAAAAAACGTCGGAATATGGTATTCAGTTACGCGAAAAACAAAAAGCCAAATACACCTATGGCGTATTGGAAAAACAATTCCGTAATTTGTACGAAAAAGCCCAAAGTCACCCGGGTGTAACAGGTGAAGTATTACTACAAATGCTGGAATCGCGTTTGGACAACATCGTTTACCGTTTGGGGCTTGCTCCCACACGTGCCGGAGCCCGTCAGTTGGTTAGCCACAAACACATTACCGTTAACGGTAAAGTGGTAAACATTGCTTCGTACCATGTCCGTCCGGGTCAAGTGGTTGCTGTTCGCGAAAAAGATAAATCGATGGAAGTGGTTGCTGCATCATTAAACGGATTTAACCACAGTAAATATACCTGGATTGAATGGAACCCTTCTACACTGGCAGGAACCTATTTGCATATTCCCGAACGGGAAGACATTCCTGAAAATATCAAAGAACAATTAATTGTTGAGTTGTACTCTAAATAATAAGTGAAACCATGGCTATATTAGCATTTCAAAAACCTGAAAAGGTAATCATGTTGGAAGCTGACGCATTTCAAGGTAAATTTGAATTCCGTCCTTTGGAACCGGGTTACGGTATTACCATAGGTAATGCTTTGCGCCGTATCCTTTTGTCTTCTCTCGAAGGTTTTGCAATTACTTCGATTAAAATCGAAGGCATAGATCATGAGTATTCAACTATCCCGGGCGTGATCGACGACGTTACCAACATTATCCTGAACCTGAAACAAGTACGGTTCAAACAAATCGTCGAAGACATCGATAACGAAAAAGTAACTATCACGGTGTCGGGGACTTCGGTATTCAAAGCCGGCGATATAGGGAAATACTTCACGGGTTTTGAAGTGTTGAATCCGAATCTTGTTATTTGCGAACTCGACCCTACCGCCAGTTTCCAGATTGATATTACGGTAAACAAGGGACGTGGGTATACCCCCTCGGAAGAAAACAGGGTGGCGAATGCCGAAATCGGCGTTATTCCCATCGATGCCATCTTTACGCCTATACGTAATGTAAAATATTCAATCGAAAACTACCGCGTAGAACAGGTAACCGATTACGAAAAATTGGTTATCGAAATCAGTACCGATGGTTCCATTCATCCGAAAGATGCTTTGAAAGAAGCTGCTAAAATCCTGATTCATCACTTTATGCTATTCTCCGACGAAAAAATTTCGTTAGAAATAACCGAAGGGGAAGGCACCGATGAATTCGACGAAGAGATTTTGCACATGCGTCAGCTGTTAAAAACCAAACTGACCGATCTTGAACTTTCTGTTCGTGCGCTGAATTGCCTGAAAGCCGCCGATGTCGAAACTTTGGGCGAATTAGCCGGTTTCCACAAACACGATTTGCTTAAATTCCGCAATTTCGGTAAAAAATCGCTTACCGAGCTGGAAGAAAAATTAGAAAGTTTGAACCTATCCTTCGGAATGGATGTTGCCAAATATAAATTAGATAAAGAGTAACGAGATGAGACATAATAAAAAATTCAATCATTTAGGCCGTAAAACGGCTCACAGAAAGGCAATGTTGTCCAATATGGCCTCTTCTCTTATTCAGCATAAGAGAATTGCTACTACTTTGGCTAAAGCTAAAGCCTTGCAGGTATATGTAGAACCACTGCTTACCAAAGCAAAAGACGATACAACACATTCACGTCGTACAGTTTTCAGCCATTTGCAAAACAAGGAAGTTGTTACCGAATTGTTCAAAAATGTAGCCCAGAAAATTGCCGACCGTCCCGGAGGATATACCCGTATTTTACGTACCGGTTTCCGCTTGGGCGATAATGCCGAAATGTGTATTATCGAATTGGTGGATTATAACGAAAACATGTTGAAAGAAAAAGCTGCTAAAAAGGCTGCCCGTACGCGTCGTTCGTCGGCTGCTAAAAAAGCTGAAGTAGCTGCTCCTGTTGCGGTTGAAGCTGCTCCTGTTGTGGCAGAAGAAAAAGCCGAAGCTGCTGAATAAATTCCCTTTTTTGAATTCAAAATTCAAACAAAAGCGAAATCCGTGAGGGTTTCGCTTTTTTTGTGCCTACACCCAAATATACTGTAAGCATCCCAAATCCGCCGTATTACTTTGCAAAAAAAAACGGACTATCATATAAGTACTATTGATAGTCCGTTTTGTATTTTTGAAATAAATTACGGGAGTAAATCCTGCCAGTTTATTGGGGTTTTAAGTTTGGGTATTTTTTCAAGAGTCGAGGTTAACCATTTGTGCGGTTCAACCCCAGCTTGCAGGCAGCTT
>JAJFVH010000079.1 GCA_021371875.1 Bacteroidales bacterium | reverse complement strand
GCAAAAAGCCCGGTTAATTTGTTTGTCAATATGTAGGGTATTGATTATCAGTTTGTCAAATTCATCCGGTTGAATTATTTCTCCCTTGTATGGTTGATACAAATATTCCATGGTGGCATGAAACAGGGTGCCAAACATATTGTCCTCAATGGTTTCTTTTATTTCGTCAATCTGCTCCACGTTTTCAACCTGCGTGAGGTAAAACTGCAACGGACATTCGATATAGCTTTTTATAGAACTGGCTGATAATGATTTAGCATTTTCTTCTTCTGAAAGAAAAAGTTCCAGCTTACGTATCACTTCCGGTGTTTTGTCGATCTGTATTTTTTGCAGATTACCGAACGAAATATCATAAGAAACGGTTTTTCGTCGGATTCTGACGCCGTAATGATAATGCAGTTGATGTATAAATCTGCTCACTTCGCCCGTTTGTATTCCTTCGGTGCGCGAATCGTAAAGGAAAAAGATACGTTTGACCCTGTGGATAAGCCGGTAAAAATTGTAAGACGTAATAGCATCATGATGTTCAAAAGTAGGTAAATCGAAACCCCGACGCAAATTATATGGTATAAAACTGTTCGATTGGCTTTTTTTAGGAAATACTCCTTCATTGAATGAAGTAATAATCAGATTTTCGAAATCCAGTCCACGTGTTTCGAGCACGCCCATTACCTGCAACCCGTCCAACGGTTCGCCCACGAAAGGAATAGATATTCCGGCTGTTAACTGGCGTGTAAGTCGCATCAATGTATCCGTATTCATTTCAATCCCGGCGGGTATGTTTTTCATAATATCCACCATGCGGTTGATGGTGATATAATATTGATACAGGAAGTCCGATTCAGTATCGTGACTGCGCGATTCACCGGATGAATGTTGCCATCCTTTTTGCAATTGACGGATAATGTCCAGCAAATAGGGCAAAAAAGTTTTTACATCCGATTGAGGGCTAAATATAACCGAGAGTAATTCGTTTTTTTTCAATTCACTGACATCGACATAAATCCAATTGTTTTCGGACATTTTCCGACTGACATTTTGCGCTTCATTCCCGCATAGCAAGGCAATATACTGATGGTTGAGTATATTGGACACAGTTTGATGATAGAAACTGACTTTATTGCCCGAAATACGCATCCGGCGTTGAAGTTCAAAAATATGTTCAATCAGTCCCGAAACGGGTGTGGCGTTTAACGGAAATCCCATGGTAACGTTCACTTTCCGTATCTGTTCGGGGATGGAATGAAGGAGAGGAACAAGCAAACTTTCGTCGGGCAAAACCACGGCTGTGTTTATCCAGTTTGGATTGTTAATTCTTTCGGGATAAAGTTTATTCAGAATGGAAAAAACCTGTTTAGCCTGGCCTACAGCCGAAGGAACGGCTATTAACTCTATTTCTTTGTCGTTCAGCGATTCAGCAAAAGGCTCGATAACAAACTTCGAGGGAAAAACATGAATATTCTCGGCATAAAACATGGATGCAGGATTGTTCGGATCACGTAATTCGTCGGCTTCGTAATCCCAGTAAAAATCGGACTGACCACGTTTCTGCAGTTCTGCCATCAACATTCGTTCACAAGGATTGAGTGCATTGAATCCGATAAATACGAATTGTTTATCTTTCCACTCGGCAATATCTTCTTTGCGATGAAGCCTGTTGGCCACATCGCGGCATATCATGCCTTCGGTAGCTGTGCCTTCGGTAGCCAGTTCTTTGTTAAATTGCTCGTATACGGGGTATAATATCTTCCAGGTAGCTATGAAATCTTCCGAAGTTTTACCTTCGGTAACGGGCACAAAATTTTTCCAGAACTGGCGAATGGCTTCTACCTGTTTTTCGGAAAAGATATTAAATAGCCGGTCGATTTCTTTCAGTTCGGTAATGTTAGTAAATAACTGCCGGGCATCAATAAGATATTTATCCACATCCTCGAAATCGGACAATAAAATCTCGCCCCAAAATACGAATGAATCAAAACTTTCATCACTTCCGCTTAGCTCTTTGTAAATGCGGTAGAGTCGGAACAAATTACTTAGCCGGTCGGCAATTTGCCACGGCGAGGCAGATGCAAAACATTCGTTGATAGTAAGTATTTCAGGAGAAAAAAGCGGTTTGTCGGCAATGGTGGCTAAGTAGCGTCGGAAAAACAGCCCAGCACGGCGATTGGGAAAAACGAAAGTGAAACGGCTGATTTCGGAGTCGTATTTTTTATAATAAGTTTGTGCTATACGGTATAGAAATGAAGCCATGTTTAATTGATAACTGATAACTAATAAATAACAATTTGATGATCAGTAAAATATTAATATCATTCCAATCTATTAAATGTAAATTATCTTCTCATTTTTTCGATGTGCTAAGTTAGTAAACAATCCGGAAAAGGCAATGAAAACAAGGAATAAAAAAAGTCTTGTTTTTGTTTTAAATTTTGTTACTTTTGCACTTCTCATCTTCAAATTTATTCATTTTTCAAATTTTAAATCGAATTATGGTCGGAACCCTTGTCAACACAGCAGCGGTAATAATGGGAGGAACAATCGGCTTACTCTTAAAAAAGAATATGCCTGAACGCGTTACCACCATCTATTTTCAGGCGGTAGGATTATTTACGCTGGCTATCGGTATCACGATGGTCGTGAAAATGGATCATATCCTGATTGTGGTGGCGAGTCTGGCTATCGGTTCGTTGTTGGGCGAATGGATGAATATTGAAGCGGGAGCGGAGCGATTAAGCGAATACCTGAAAAAACGTTTCCACATAGGCAATGAAAAGTTTTCCGAAGGATTAATAACGGCTTTTCTTTTATTTTGTATCGGTTCGATGACTATTTTGGGAACTATACAAGAAGGCACAGGCGGTTCGTCCGATTTGCTGTTTACCAAATCGTTAATGGATTTTTTCTCGGCAATGTTGCTGGCTTCGGCATTTGGTTTCGGGGTCATTGTGTCGGCTATTCCCTTGTTGATTTTTCAGGGAGCCCTGACCTTGCTGGCTATGTATGCAGGTTCGTTTTTCACCAGTGAAATTATTCAGGGACTCACGAGTGTGGGCGGAGTTTTATTGATGGGCTTAGGAATCAATATTCTTGAAATCAAAAAATTAAGGATTATGAATATGCTTCCGGCGTTGGTGATTGTAGCTTTGTTGATTTGGTGGTTTTAAATTCGGATAAAAGATGAAGGATTTTTTTGTACTTTTGTTTTTTTGATAATAAACCAGGTATTATATTCATTTGCTTGTTAGTCAGCATAAATTTATTAAGGTGATAGAAATTATTCCGGCCATCGATTTAATTGATGCAAAATGTGTTCGCTTGTCGCAGGGCGATTATGCCCAGAAAACGATATATAACGAAAATCCGCTTGAGGTGGCGAAAATGTTCAGTGATGCCGGCATTCACCGATTGCATTTGGTCGATTTGGATGGAGCAAAAGCGCATCATATTGTCAATCATAAAGTGCTCGAACAAATTGCTACCCAAACCGATTTGATTATCGATTTCGGAGGCGGTCTGAAAAGTGACGATGATTTACGGATAGCCTTCGAATCAGGTGCCAGCATGATAACCGGCGGGAGTATAGCTGTGCATCATCCCGAAGTCTTTTCAGATTGGATACAAATATATGGCGGCGATAAAATTATTTTGGGCGCTGATGTGAAAAATGAAAAAATAGCAGTTGGCGGATGGATTGAAACGACAGAGCTTGATTTAATTCCTTTTATTCAAAAATATATGAAAATGGGGATTTATAAAGTAATTTGCACCGATATCAGCAAAGATGGTATGTTACAGGGTACGGCGTTGGATTTATATAAGAAAATGCTTGCCAATGAGCCAGATATGTACCTGATCGCAAGTGGTGGAGTGAGCTCGGCTGACGATATTGAACAACTTGAGGAAGCCCGGGTTCCGGCTGTCATTATAGGAAAAGCCATTTACGAAGGAAAAATAAAACTACAGGACTTAAGACGATTCATGTATTTGTAATCTGAATATTGAAGTTAGACTTACAGGCTTGTGAAATATCAATCTGTAAAGATTTTAATTCATTTTTGTTATAATTTATTCATCTTGTAGAAATGAATAATTGGTTAAATAAAAAATATATTAATTTTGCAGGTTCAAAAAAATCGATATTTGTGATTCGGGGATTCAATTTATACCCACAGAATTAAACACTTTTTGTTCACAATGAAAATATAAATACAAATTATGTTAAAAGAGATTTTATCAGTAACCGGGAAACCCGGACTTTTCAAGCTTATTTCACAGGGAAAGAACATGTTAATTGTTGAATCGTTGGTTGATGGCAAACGAATACCTGCATATACTAAAGATAAAGTGGTTTCTTTGGGAGATATAGCTATTTTCACTGAGACCGAAGAAGTACCTTTAGGTAAAGTGTTGGAAAAAATCAAAGTCAAAGAGAACGGAGCAATTTGTCCGGTTGATGCCAAATCAGATAACAATCTTTTACGGGAATATATGGCCGAAGTTTTACCTGAATATGATCGGGAGCGGGTTTATCCAAGTGATATACGTAAATTAATCACCTGGTATAATTTATTGATAAATAGCAATATCACTGAATTTATTGAAGCAGAGAAAGCTGAAGAAACAAAATAAGCACAATACTTGTTTTTTGAATAACTAAACAGCTGTAAAGTCCAGCTTTAGCGTCTATTCCGAGAGTAAAAACGCAATAAAAATTTGCATTTATATGAACGTAAAATCCATAACTGATCTTATCGAAGCCGAAGCTCCGCTTGCCTTGCAGGAAAGCTACGACAATGCCGGATTTTTGGTTGGCAGTAAGGATATGGAAGTTACAGGAGTATTAATATCGATTGATGTGACCGAAGATGTGATAGATGAAGCCATCCGTAAAAACTGTAATCTGATTGTTTCGCATCACCCGCTTATTTTCACCGGACTCAAACGACTTACAGGACAAAATGAAGTACAACGCTGTGTAATAAAAGCCATTAAAAACGATATAGCTATTTATGCCGCGCATACCAATTTGGATAACGTGTTAGGCGGAGTAAGTGGAAAAATGGCAGATAAAATCGGACTTAACAGCAGGCAGGTATTGATAGCTAAACCCGACATGCTGCTGAAGTTGGTTACATTCGTACCCAAACTTCATGCTTACGGCGTGAGGGAAGCGCTTTTTGAAGCAGGTGCCGGACATATAGGTAATTATGATGCCTGCAGTTTCAATGTTGAAGGTATTGGTACTTTTCGTGGCAACGAAGATGCTCATCCATTCGTCGGTCAACCGGGATTGTTGCATTCGGAGAATGAAGTGCGGTTAGAGGTGATTCTGCCTGTTTATCTAAAACACAAGGTAGTTGAAGCTTTGATTCAATCCCACCCTTATGAAGAACCTGCTTATGATTTGTTTCCGTTACAGAATGTATGGAGTCAGTTTGGAGCAGGCGTTCTAGGTGAATTACCCGAGGCGGTAGATGAAATGGAATTCTTGGAAAAACTAAAATCAACATTCAATATTGCTGTTATCAGACATACCGGGTTGCTCAATAAAAAAATCAGAAAAGTTGCATTGTGTGGTGGTTCAGGAAGTTCGCTCATTTCGGCTGCTATCGGAGCCGGTGCCGATGTCTATATTTCGGGAGATTTTAAATATCATGAATTCTTTGAAGCAGGGAACCATATTTTAATCGCTGATATTGGACATTTTGAAAGTGAACAATTCACAAAAGACATTTTTTATGAGATAATTACAAAAAAAATGCCTACATTTGCAGTCCAAATTTCAGATATTAAAACAAATCCCATAAATTATTTGTAATCAATATGGCTACAGAACCAAAAGCAGAAAAAGAAATCACCATCGAAGAGAAATTATTTGCCTTGTACGATCTTCAAAAAGTGGTTTCGCAGATTGATGAAATCAAAATATTGCGCGGCGAACTACCACTCGAAGTGCAGGACCTGGAAGACGAAATTATCGGTTTGAATACACGTCTCGAACATTTTGAAACAGAGATAGCTGATATTCAGGCTACAATAACAAGTAAAAAGATTGAAATAGAAGAAGCTCGTACAAAAATTGATCGTTACAAAGAGCAACAAGAGAATGTGCGTAATAATCGTGAATACGATAATCTTTCCAAAGAAATCGAGTTTCAAACGCTGGAAATCGAATTGTGTGAAAAAAGAATTCGTGAATATACTGCAGCCAAAGAAAATAAGTTGGCTGAACAAAAAGTAACAATAGATCAATTGGCAGAACGCAAACTTGACTTGGATCAGAAGAAGGGGGAGTTGAACGAAATCGTTGCAGAAACAAAACAAGAAGAAGAAAAACTCCGCGAGCATGCCAAACAAGTTGAAGCGTTGATTGAACCACGTTTACTGACAGCTTTTAAGCGTATCCGCAAAAATGCCCGTAATGGTTTAGCTGTTGTATATGTACAACGTGATGCCTGCGGGGGATGCTTTAATAAGATTCCTGCTCAACGTCAGTTAGATATTCGCCTTCGTAAGAAAATTATTGTTTGTGAATATTGTGGTCGTATTTTGGTTGATCAGGAATTGGCAGGAGTAGCTCCGGCAGCAGAATAAAAATACTAAAAAATACTTTTAAAAAAAGAGTTCGAATTTGATTCGGACTCTTTTTTTTGTGCCCGAGAATTAACCCAATTTGCAGCTAATCGGACCAAAAAAATTGTTGTTCAATAAGTTGCACTTCTTCAAGTTCAGATTTGTGTACTACAGATTTTTTCTTTTTAAAGGGTGCATATTTGTATTTTAGGGCATCATATAGTTGTAT
>JAJFVH010000075.1 GCA_021371875.1 Bacteroidales bacterium | reverse complement strand
TGGTGAATAAATATTAAAAGGCCCCCTTTAAATTTCCCCATAGGGGAAACTTTTAAACCCCGCTGAGGTGTAAAGCCTGGGCGGGGTTTTTGATTTTATATTTTTCCATGTTATTCCATGTTTATTAAATGAACAAAGCTGCATAATCCAAGTCCCCGCTTCGAGCGGTCGGACGGTTATCGCAAGCAATCATTATTTTACGTAAAAAATTATGTCGTTTATTATAAAAGAAAAGGGGAATATTATTTCGGCAGAAACCCACATTCTGTAATAGTCGATTTTGCGTCCTCAGATTGCAACCATTCATATAGTTTGTAAGCCATTGAATCATGGTCTAAATCGGAACGGATTGCAACATGTACCTTTGATATGAAAGGAAATGTTCCGTTTTTAACCGTTTTTTCATCAGGGAAAATACCGTTGATAGCTATTTTAGGCACTTCGCTGTCGGGTACCCGAGCTTGTAAATTTTTATAGTTATTGAAAGTATAACAGATAGCGGCCTCGTTATATAAAATTTCACCAAAAACCTGTGCCATTCCGCCTATTGAACTTGCCGGAAAATCAGCCGGTTCTAAACCATCCATTACCAATGCTCTAAACACTTCCTCACTGCCCGAATTGCGGGGGCGTGTAAATACTTTTATACTTGCGTTTTTACCGCCAACTTGCAACCAATTGGTGATTTCGCCAGTATATATTTTCTGGATTTGATTGACTGTCAATGATTTTACAGGATTACTCTTGTTTACAACAAAAACAAAAGCGTCTAAAGCGATAGGGGTTTCAATCAGCGTAATTCCAACAGAATCGGCATGCGCTTTCTCGTCGGGCGAAATAGTTCTGTGTGTAAGAATAATATCAGCTTCGCCGTCAATTAAATTCATAAATGCGCCGTGAGTTTTGGAACTCTTAACACGTTGTCCAAAAAAGTCTTTATACTGTTCGGGGAGTTCTTCATATTCAGGATGTAAAGTCCATTCAGTAACAACTCCTGGTCCCATCCATGCATAATGTAATCCTAACAGTTTACAGGCAACCATCACATTCAGTACACTTGAAGAGGTGGAACCATCCACTTTCGGATAATTTTCGAACGAAATGTTTTTTATACCAATAAAATTTTCTTCTTCTTTGTTGCAACTTGTGCAAATAATTATTGTCAACAATGTTAAAACTGCAATCAAATCCAATCTTCTCATATCTAATATATTTAAGTGTTTAAAGACTACATTTATCATTATCTTTTTTACAGCCGGTTATTTCACAAAATTACAATAAGTCAAATTCATCCGTTGTCGAGTTGCGTGTAACCTTAAATTTTGTTTTATCTGTATCTGCTCTGCACAGTCGGTCAGCTTGCACACACGGCTGGCGGTATGAAACGTTGAGCATTTTGAAACACAAAGTTATCAGTTTGCTAAGTTGTTGATTAAATATCATTCAAATTCAGGACTGTCCTCGCAATATTTTTTACCGCGTGTTAGCCAAAGTTGTTGTTTCATTTTTCAATCAATTCGTTTATAGTTTCCATTACTGGGTCTTTGTATGCAATATAATCATATATTGAAATCCCAACAGGGATGTCAATATCTAATCCATTTGATTCAAAATCACAAAATAAGTTACCCCAATATGTTTTGAAAGGAATAAATCCACCGGTTTCCAAATCATGTTGATATGTTGATGCAGCGATTTTTAATCCAGAATTAGGTAGTTTAAATATTTTAGATTCAGCCCAGAAAATTAAATTATCCCCAATCGGTTCTCCAACAAGTGCAATTCAGCCAGCAGGCATTGTTTTGCCTATACTGTAGCAAAAACACTCGTAAAAACGGGGTAAACCGCTGTTTCTGCTTGTTTTCTTATCTTTTTTTTAGCTGTACTGTTGTTGAAAATCTACTTCCATCAGCTCGCCTGGTTCTTTTTCTGTCTTTTTCTTCCTGCGACAACTTATCAAAACCGATCGCTTTCTCCATAACTACACACTTTTCTTCATGCTCGTTTGAATCACCCTCCTGAAAGCGGGAATACGGTTCAACCGACGCTTCCTTGCTGGGTCTTTCAGACCACAGGAAGCCTAAGTAATGTGAATAGTTTGTTTTCGTTTTAAGAGAATATATTGTCTTGTTTTTGTTGGTTGTTGTTATAATGTGTTACTCTTTACATGTCAAACAATTCTTTTCAGTCATTACTGAATAACTTGTTTGTATTAGTCAATTTCCTGAATTTGCAAATAAATCCGCAGCAGGCTTATATAACTTTTCAACTGCCTTATATAATTCCGCAACTCGAATAAATGAAACTGCAACTGTCATATATAACTTTTCAACTCATATATATGAAACCGCACCTGGCTTATATAATTCCGCAGCCCGAATAAATGAAACCGCACCTGTCTTATATAACTTTTCAACTCGTATAAATGAAAAGGGAGTAGGCATAATGTAAAATTCAGTAGGGTAAATGAAACTGCAATTGCCCAATGGGCAATCGCAGTTTGAGAAATTTAAAAGTCGGACTTCATTTTACACTAAGTTGTTTGTTTAAAACAACTATTTTGCCAATGATTTGAATTCTAACTTTGATACTTGTTTGTATTGGGGGCTTGAAGGTCCGAATACGGATTTAATGTACACTTTGGCATCTGCTGCACAGTCGACCAACCCTGAAAGCGGTTTGTACATTAAGTCGTTGCGAGCTATGCGAGCGTTGCTGAGTGGGGTAGTGGTGTTGACTACTGCCGTGTTCTTTGTTTTTAAATCTTCATATAAGGCAGTCAACGTTGATATTTTCAAATCTTCTTCGTTAGGGGCGTATTGTGGTATTGAACTCAGAAGCATTATTAGTTTGTAGAAATTTTCCAACCGGTTATCGTAACCCATTTGTGAAGCAGAAATTTGATTCACTTCTTTGCCTTCGGTAGTTAGTTGCTGTTTTTCCTCGTCCGAAATTTTGGATGTTGCTCTTGTACCCTGTAATTTACGCACCAGTGTTTTTACGCTTTCATCCACATTTTCGGTGGTGTCGGTGGCTTTAATGGCATTGTTGATACGGGTAATGAGTTTGCCAAGTGGTTCAAATGCTGATTCGCGGGCGGAGACAGCATTGGTGTAAGCAGGTAATACATTGTCAATATCCACTATAGTTTTTTTTGCGTTGATTAGAATGAGTTCCAACGCATCGACTTTAATGGAATCTTTTGAGGGATTGTAGGTAGCTCCGTAACCTTTGATAAATGAAATTAAACTTTCGAAGTTTGACACATTTTTGGCGTGTCCTGTTTCTGTTGTACTTGCCATAATAAAATAGATTTAAGATTAATAAATTGTTTTATTTGCGTAACAAATATACATATATTTTGAATATTGAAAACAAAATAGTTCAATTTATTTTTAGAAAAAATTCTATGTTAGTTTTAAGACCCTTAAAGCAATTATTGCTTTGCAATTTTATACTTACAGTTCATTATTTTTTTGTTTCTAAGTGCTTCAAGACTTTCTAAGCGAGCAAAAAACAATGTATTGTGACCGCTCTGCCTATTATCAAAAAGCTATAAAAGCCACTGCAAGACAACTTACAGATTTACTCGAACTTGCAGTGGCTTTATTTGCTTTTTGGGCGATTA
>JAJFVH010000063.1 GCA_021371875.1 Bacteroidales bacterium | reverse complement strand
GAAACTTTCCGTAAAGCGGTATTGTATCAAAATTCAGAAAAAATGATTTTCAGTTAAAATATATTCTAAGATTTTAATAATTAGGTTTTTATGTTTAAGGTAAAAAAGATGGTTTTGGCTTTGAGTCTGCTGTTGGCATTTTTTATAAATGCCACAGCACAAAGTCAATCAAAGGAAGACGCGTGTTTTCGTCCCGGAGAATTATGGATGGATAATACTGACACGCATGTCAACGCGCATGGTGGTGGAATATTGGTTGCCAACGGACGCTATTATTGGTTCGGCGAGCACAAAAGTGATACGACAAGTTCGGCTATGGTCGGAGTAATGTGTTATTCTTCTTCCGATTTATATAACTGGAAGAATGAAGGAATTGCCCTTTCGGTTGTAGATGATAAAAACAGTGATATAACCAGAGGTTGTGTATTGGAACGCCCTAAAGTGGTGTACAATAAGAAAACAAAGAAATACGTTCTCTGGTTCCACCTCGAATTGAAGGGACGCGGTTATAATGCAGCCCGCGTGGGAGTGGCTGTTAGTGAGAGGGTGACCGGCCCCTATAAATTTCTTCGTTCGTATCGTCCAAACCCGGGAATTTATCCGTATAATATGAGTGAAGAACAAAAAAAAATGACTTTGGATATCAAGGATTATCGAAAATCGTGGACGCCCGAGTGGTATAAAGCGGTAGCCGATGGTTTGTTTGTTAAACGCGATTTGCAAAGCGGTCAAATGTCAAGGGATATGACCATCTATGTAGATGATGACGAAAAAGCTTACCATATTTATGCTTCGGAAGATAATCTTACTCTGCAAATTGCTGAGTTGACAGATGATTATCAGGGTCATACCGGTAAATATATCCGGGTTGCTCCCGCCGGGCACAATGAAGCTCCTGCTATCTTCAAAAAAGACGGAGTTTATTGGATGATCACTTCCGGCTGCACAGGCTGGGATCCCAATGCCGCGCGTATGTTCTCTTCACGAAGTATTTGGGGACCATGGACTCAACATCCAAATCCTTGTATCGGTAAAGATGCCGATAAGACCTTTTTCTCACAAAGTACCTATATTTTACCCGTGCAGGAAAAAAAGGATGCATTTATCTTTATGGCTGACCGATGGACTCCAAGGCATCCATCAAATGCCCGTTATATCTGGCTTCCTATTCAGTTTAAAGACGGAATTCCATTTCTCAAATGGATGGATAAATGGGATTTAACGGTGTTTGATTAATGAAGCTATATTGTTTCAACCGATCCCAATGGATTTCATATAGATTAAGATGCGTTGCCGTTTAATAATGAGATAGATATGTAGATTTAATTAATATAAGGTTTAATATTTTAATGGTTAATCAAAAAAATAAAGATATACTTCAAAACCGATTCAAAATGGAGAATATCAATAGGTCAGGTATGAAATTAAAATTATTTTTTGGCATCGCAGTTTTGTTGCTGGCAGCAAGTCCGATTCAAGCAAAGCCGCAATTTGGGAGGGCTTTAATATTTGATGAAAATTGGCGGTTTAAGCTTTCTGATGTAAAAGATGGCGCACAGTCCAATTTGGATGATTCAAAATGGAAATTACTGAACCTTCCACACGATTGGACTGTTGAGGGAGTTTATAGTCCTGATAAAGCCAGCTGTACGGGGTATCTTCCGGGTGGAATAGGTTGGTACCGTAAAACATTTACAGTGCCGGCAACTGAAAAAGGCAACAAAGTTTATATTTATTTTGAAGGAGTGTATAATCATAGTGAAGTTTTTATCAATGGAGTTTCAGTAGGTAAACGCCCGAATGGATATGTTTCATTTATGTATGACCTGACTCCGTATATCAAATTCGGCCAGGAAAATTTAGTCTCGGTACGGGTTGATCACTCGCAGGATGCTGATTCCCGATGGTACACCGGTTCGGGAATTTATCGGAATACCTATCTGGTTTATGCATCGCCTGTGCATATCGACTTATGGGGTGTCTATTTTAAAGCCACAAACGTTACGAATAAAAAAGCTGATGTGTCGGTAGAAACAACCATTAATAATGAGAGTGGCAAAGCTGCAAATGTGCTTGTGTCTTACCAAATAACTGACCCTGTATCGGGGAAAGTGGTTGCTAAATCATCCAAAAACATAAAAATTGAATCAAATAAAAAAACTACTTCAGCACAAACCTTCAGCATTGCTTCGCCCAAACGTTGGTCGTTAGAACATCCAAATTTATATACACTTAAAACCATTGTAACCCAAAACGGAAAAGAAATCGATAGGAATGAGCAGCAGGTAGGTATTCGTTCGCTTACTTTCGATTCCAATAAAGGTTTTGCCTTGAATGGTGTATGGACTAAAGTGAAAGGAGTTTGCATTCATCATGATGCAGGTTGTTTGGGTTCGGCTGTTCCGCGTGAAGTTTGGGAAAGAAGATTGGTTACATTGAAAGAAATGGGTTGTAATGCCATCCGTTTGAGTCATAATCCGCAAGCTCCTGATGTTTACGAATTATGTGATGAACTGGGATTGCTGGTGATGGATGAGGCTTTTGATGAATGGGAATTTGCCAAAAAGAAATGGTTAGAAGGTTGGAATATAGGCGCTCCCGGATTTCAAGGCGCTGCTTCCTATTTCGACGAATGGAGTGATAAGGATTTGGGTGATATGATTTTAAGGGACAGAAACCACCCTTCAGTTATTATGTGGAGTATTGGAAATGAAGTGGACTATCCCAACGATCCGTATTCTCATCCCGTTCTCGATCATGCCAATATAAACCAGCCAGTGCAAGGCGGATATTTACCCGATCATCCCAAAGCAGAAAGATTAGGTGTAATCGCCAAACGGCTAACGGCTGTCGTGCGTGGCCTCGATACATCTCGTCCGGTAACCGCAGCGCTGGCAGGAGTCGTTATGTCTAACGAAACGGATTATCCTTTTGTGCTCGATATAACCGGATATAATTATACCGAAAATCGGTACGAACAAGATCATGCCAAATATCCCAAACGTGTTATTTTTGGAAGTGAAACAGGAAATGGCATGGAATCCTGGAAAGCGGTAAGAGATAATGAATATGTTTTCGGACAGTTTATTTGGACAGGTATTGATTATCTGGGAGAATCAGGTCTTTGGCCTTCACGGGGATTTTATTCCGGATGTCTTGATTTCGGCGGATTTCTAAAACCGCGGGGACATTTTCGTCAGGCTTTGTGGAGCGACAAACAGGTTACGTATATCGGGACTTACTTGAAGCCGGAAAATAATAATTTATCAATTGATGCATGGCCAATTTGGAATTATAATGATGGGCAAATAATCCGCGTCGTATGTTATACTAATGCTGTAAAAACCAGACTTATGCTTAACGGGACACAAGTAGGTGAGGCTAAAAACAGAGATGACAATACAGGTGTTATTTATTGGGATTTGCCTTACCAAAAAGGAAAGTTGGAAATAATAGGCGTAGACAAAGATGGTAAACAAACTTGTAATTATGCTTTGCAATCATCCGGTCGGCCGTATTCCATTACTGCTCAAACTGATAAATCTACAATTAAAAGTGATAGGGGATTAGCTCAGGTTGTTGTTCAAGTAGTCGATGAAAATGGCGTACCGGTCATGATTTCAGAAGATGAAGTCACATGTATTATTGATGGACCGGGTAAATTGTTGGGACTTGAAGCCAGTAATAATTCCGATATAGGGAATTATAATGATAATGTACAACGGGTATATCATGGTCGTTTATTAGCTTATATACAAGCAACCGGCGAAGAGGGCAGGATCAGCTTGAAATTTACTGCGCCTTGGTTGAAAGAGGCAAATGTAACCATTAAGACAGTAAAGCAATAATTGTCAATATTGAAATTCTAATCAAAATGTTTTTAAGTGAGTAACATCACTTAAAAACATTTTAAGTTTATATATCTTTGTAAAATTATTCCCTGAATAATAAACCTTTATAATAAAACACAAAATGACATTCACACACAAAAAACTGTGGCTTTGTATTTATTTGATTGTAGTTGTATCTCTACCTACCATCCATGCACAAGCCTCCATATTCACCAAAAAGAAAACCGCAGCAGTCGGCGAAAACGACAAATACAGTGCCTACCTTTTCGTTTATTTCACCGGAAACCGAAAAGACGAAGAGCAAATTAGGTTTGCATTGAGTAGTGACGGATACAACTTCAAAGCGCTGAATCAGAATAAACCGATTATCAGTTCCGAGAAGATAAGTTTAAGCGGTGGCGTTCGCGATCCACATATTTTGCGTTGCGAAGATGGAAAAACGTTTTACATGGTAGTCACTGATATGGTTTGTGGTAAAGGTTGGAATTCGAATCGTGGTATGGTGCTTATGAAATCGACCGACCTGGTAAATTGGACTTCTACGGCCATTCATATTCCTACCGTTTTTCCAACCGAATTTGGTGATGTCCTGCGTGTGTGGGCTCCACAAACCATTTACGACCCATCGATAGGGAAATATATGGTTTATTTTTCGATGTTGAAAAGTGGCGAAGGCAACTATGATAAAATTTACTATTCTTACGCCAACAAAGATTTTACAGCACTCGAAACAACTCCTAAACAATTATTCTTCAATCCAAATAAAACGGCATGCATTGATGGAGACATTGTAAAAGCATTTGGTAAGTACCATTTGTTTTACAAAACCGAGGATACTGAGAAAGGAATCAGAAAGGCGGTTGCTGATAAACTTACCGGAGAATGGAAAACGGTGGATGGTTTGATGCAACAAACATCCAGCCCCGTTGAAGGTGCGGGAGTTTTTAAACTAAACAACACCAACGATTGGGTTTTGATGTACGACATGTACACCAGCGGACGGTATCAGTTTACAAAAGGCACTGATCTTGAACATTTCAAAGTCATTGATCAGGATGTAACCATGGATTTTCATCCGCGTCATGGAACTGTGTTGCCCATCACAGCCAACGAAGCTGCCCGACTGACCAATAAATGGGTAAATATTTCCTCTGTATTTGAATCGGCAAAAGCAAAAGAGCTGAAAAAAATCAATATCGTGGTGGATACGGTTGCTAAAAAGGTTTGTTTTCCGGTATCAACTTCTACCAACCTGAGTTCGTTCAACCCCGAGCTAAATAACTTTGCAGGAGTAAAAGTAAAGCCCAACAAGGCAGCTGATTTTAGCAAAAAAGCAGTGAAATATACGGTAACAATTTCCGGAAAGAAACCTGAAACCTACACGGTTGAGGCGGTAAAAAATCATAATCCGGTATTGAACGGTTATTATGCCGACCCTGAGATTCTTTATTCCGAAAAAACAGGTAAATTCTACATTTACCCTACCAGCGACGGCTTTACCAATTGGTCGGGAAATTATTTCAAATGCTTTTCGTCCGATAATTTCGTCGATTGTACCGACGAAGGAGTGATTATTCAACTGGGAAAAGATGTGACATGGGCTAACCGCAACGCTTGGGCACCTTGTATTGTTGAAAAGAAAATTGATGGAAAATACAAATACTTCTATTATTTCACCGCTGCACAAAAGATAGGTGTGGCTGTTTCCGATAACCCGACAGGTCCATTTGTTGATTCGGGAAAACCATTAATTGAAAATCGTCCCGAAGGAGTAAACAATGGTCAGGTCATTGATCCTGATGTATTTACCGATCCAAAAACAAGGAAAAGCTATCTTTACTGGGGAAATGGATTTATGGCAGGTGCAGAGCTGAACGACGACATGACTTCTATCAAAGAGGAAACAGTGACCATCCTGAAACCTGACAATACGTATCGTGAAGGTACGTATGTATTCTATCGCAAAGGCGTTTATTACTTTATGTGGTCGGAAGACGATACTCGTAGCGAGAATTACCGCGTACGTTATGCCACTTCTACTTCGCCACTGGGAGCATTTACTATTTCTAAAGATAATCTGGTAATTGCCAAATACAAAGAAGCAGGTATCTTTGGAACAGGTCATAACGCTGTATTACAAATTCCCGGAAAAGACGAATGGTATATTGTTTACCACCGATTCAATTATCCAAAAGGAATCACACAAGGCGATGCAGCCGGTTATAATCGTGAGGTGTGTATTGACAAAATGGAATTTAATGCCGATGGAAGCATCAGACAAGTTATTCCTACGCATAAAGGAATTGATCCAGTGAGCTTGAAATAATTCAACGTTGCTTTTTTTATTGGTTGAACTTCTTTTTAATGTTGTTCAACCATTTTTTTTACGATTCGTACGTGAGCATATTTGATGCTGCAAGTCCCGTTATGAAGGGTGTAAGTCACCTGCCAACAGTTCATTATAATATATTCTGCATGTATGAGCTGTGAAACCTTCATTATTTATTTTGAATCCACCAATATCCACAAGAATTATATTACTGAATCTACACAATATGTAATAAATAGAGTCTTCGGATTATAGCATAACATGCATTTTTTGTGATTTACATTTTATTCATTGTATTTAGCTTATATTTGCAGTGTATTAGCGCCATCATAAATAAATTCTAAGTTTCTAAATCACATTAATCCCTTTATTTTTATAAAACAATAAATGGAAGACCTTGAAAAAATCAACGATTTAATTGCGCGTATAGCTAAGGACGATACAAGGGCATTTGAAATACTCTTTCACCTCTATCACAAACGCATATACGCATTCGCTCAAAACCTCTTAAATTCGGCAGACGATGCCGAGGAAATTGTACAAAACGTGTTTCTGGCTCTTTGGAATCAACGTAAAAATCTGAATATCTCCGGCTCGTTTACCTCCTATATTTTTGCCATTGCCCGAAACATGGTTTACGAGCACATCCGCCAAAAAATCAACAAACAAGCTTTCTCGGAATATTATCTGGAACATAATGTTGAATACTCGTTTATTACCGAGGAAGAAGTTGCTTACAACGAACTGGAAGGTAAAATAAAGCAATATATTGATTTACTCCCCGAACGAAGGCGTGAGATTTTTATATTAAGCAGGATTGAAAAGATGAGCTACAAAGAAATAGCCCAGAAACTCAACATAACAGAGAATACGGTAGATACCCAAATCAGAAATGCCCTAAATACCCTGCGAAGACAGTTGACGGAATATCTGATTTCAATTTCAATTTTATTTATGATCTGATAATTAATGTTTGAAAGAAACCTCAGTGTTTGATAAGAAAACGTCAAGGTCAAGGCGCACGAAACAGCAAAAACACGGAGTCCCGATGAATCGGGATGAGTAGTTTTTGATGTGAGTGCAACGCAGAGATGGTCGTTTTCTTGCAAACACTAATTAAAATGCTAATTGTAAGCTTTATACACCAGGCAAAACAAACGGGAATAAATTTATTTATATAAAAATATTGATACTGCTTCACGGAGATAATTACAAAACCACACTATCATTAAACAAACCAGAATATGAATTACGAATATAATATCGAAGATTTACTTAGAAAATTTACCACGGGAAATTTAAGCCCCCTCGAAGCTAAAGAATTTGCAAAGATTCTGAAACAAGGTGATAATAATGATGAATTGAAAAAGATGCTCACCACCTCGTGGGAAAATACTGAAAATACCAATATCGATACGCCAACTTATAAATTACTGGAAAGATTAAAAGCCGAAATAAAGAAAGGCGAAATAAAAAGAAAATACAGCATTCAACGGAAAGCTATATACACTTTTATGAAGTATGCTTCGGTGGTGATTATAACATTTGGTCTCACCTGGTTTGCCAAAGATTTTACTAAAAGCACACCGGAATTGGCTGTCTTACCAGAAGCTCAGGTTCTGCACCAAAACGAGGTATCTGTTTTATATGGTTCAAAGTCTAAGATTACTCTACCCGATGGTTCTACAGTGAATTTGAATTCAGGAAGTGTTTTACGTTATCCTGCTCATTTTAATTACGAAAACCGAAGTGTAACTATGGAAGGTGAAGCTTATTTCGATGTAAAAAAAGATACAAGCCACCCTTTTTATGTAAAGACTAACGGGGTTACCGTGCGGGTGTTGGGAACGAAGTTTAACGTAAAATCATACCCTGATGAAAAAACAGTGGAAATGACGCTGGTAACAGGGAAAATTGAATTGTATGCCAACAATAAGGAAATCAATGATAAAAACCGATTGTTGGTACTTGCTCCAAATGAACAAGCGGTTTTTAATGTGGAAAAAGGTAACAACGATTCCATCGTAAAAATGGAGTATAATAAAGATGTGGATGTTACTCCTATTATTTCATGGAAAGATAATCGACTAATGTTCAAGGATGAAAAGCTTATAAATTTGGCTCAGAAAATGGAACGTTGGTATAATGTTGATATCGATATACAAGATGAAAAACTACGCTCCATGACTTTTTCGGGCGTGTTTGTGAAAGAAACAATAGAACAATCGCTAAATGCGCTCAAATTAGCTGCGCCATTTAGGTATAAGATGGAAAAGAATAAGGTTATTATTTTAAGTAAATAGCGTTAACTGTTAGTTTGTCAGACAATTGTTTAGACAGATATTAGCGTTGATGGTTGTTTTCTGAATAAACATCTAAATTGTCCGGAATTATTTTTCCGACAACAATTCAATATCTAATCTTAACAAAGGTCTCTGAAGTATCGGAAAATTTAGTAGGGTAAAGCCTAATCATAATCGGATTTTATTTTGAATTATGAATGGTTTTAGCAATTAAATGCCCGATATTTTTATATAAACTAATACAGTTAATACAGTTGTCTAATTTTAAAATAGTATGCCTATGCAGTAATCCTTTTTTTTCTAATAAAAAGTGTAAAAAATACACTTGTTTTTATTCTCTATCAAATTCAAATTACGAATCCTTAAATTAAAAAATCAATGAAAAAAAGCTTAATGAAAATTAGAGAAATAAGGGAATTCTTCCCCCGGAAAGTAATTCTACTATTACTATCTCTTATGTTTATCAGCGCCGCTGCATTTTCACAGAATGAGCGTTTCAACTTCAGAGCCGATAACATAAAACTCAGAGACCTTCTCGATAAAATTCAAACCCAAAGCAGTTATAAATTTCTTTACCGTTCCGACCTGGTAAATAGTACCTACGTAAAGATTAATGTTTTAAATGCATCCTTGCAGGATGTGTTAAAGCATGCATTAGAGGAAACCTCATTAACCTATCAGATAATGGATGATAAGTTAATAGTTATTTCTTTAAAAGGAGCTACCGCTCCTCAAGCACAGAAAATAAGTGGGAAAATTACCGATTACGATACCGGCGAAAGTATGGTGGGGGTAAGTGTTGTGGTCAAAGGAACTTCGAAAGGAGTTATTACTGATTTGGACGGCAACTTTAGCATAGATGTAGATAGACCTGTAACGTTGGTATTTTCCTATATTGGGTACCTAAAACAAAATCTGGAGGTTACAAATCAAAGTACACTAAATGTAAAGCTGATGCAAGATATAAAAAGGCTTGATGAAGTGGTGGTAATTGGTTATGGAACACAGCGCAAGGGAGATTTAACTAGCTCTGTGGGTAGCGTTAAGAAAGAAGATTTCATACAGGGGGCCGTAAAAGATGCGGGTCAGTTGGTTCAGGGCAAGGTCGCCGGTTTAACAATTACCAATACCAGTGGTGATCCAACCAGCAGTACTACCGTTTCCCTTCGTGGTAACACCACTATTCTGGGTGCAAGTACCAACCCGTTAATTTTGGTTGACGGTATTCCTGGTGATTTGAACACAGTAGCTCCTGAAGATATCGAAAGTGTCGATGTGTTGAAGGATGGTTCTGCCGCAGCTATCTACGGTTCACGTGGTACAAACGGTGTAATTCTTATCACTACAAAGAAGGCAAAGGGTGATAATATTAATCAGGTGGAGTACAGTGCCTATATGAGTACATCTTCTATTGCGAAACGTCTCGAAATGAACACTTCTGGAGACTATCGCCAACAGATTTCAGATGGTATCCGCGATGCTTCCTGGGATCTTGGCAACAACGTAGACTGGATGGATTTGATTACTCGTACTCCGTTCAATCATGTGCACAACTTGTCGCTCAAAGGTGGTAACCAGCAAACCAACTACATTGTCAACCTGAACTACCGCAGCAATCAGGGGATCATGGAACGTTCCGATATGAATAAGTTTCAGGGACGTGCGGAAATCAACCACAACATGTTTGATAGCAAGTTAAAACTCAATTTTGGCCTTCTGGGAAATCAAAATAAATATACCTCTACATCCGACGGTGGAAGCTGGAATACTTACATTTATCGCCAGGCTTTGATTCACAACCCAACCGAACCTATCAAAAATGAAGATGGCACTTGGTATGAAAATACAGGTATTTACGAGTATGCCAACCCACTAGCCTTATTATATGAGGCCGATGGTGAACAGAATATCTTTCAATTACGTGTTAACGGCGGCGCTACCTTTAATCCAATCAAGGATTTTACTTTGAAGGCCTTAGTGTCTTATGACAAATCGAATCAGTATGGTGGTTACTATGAAACCAAAAACCATATTTCTACTATCCGCGACAGCAAGAACGGTTATGCATCTGTAGGCTCGAATATAGATGAAACAAAACTGATTGAACTGACAGCACAATATCAAAAGAAAATTGGGGGACACAACTTGACTGTTCTTGGCGGCTATAGTTGGCAGGGCACTGATTACAGTATCGAATATGAACAAAACTATGACTTTCCAACCGATATTTACAGCTACAATAACATAGGTCAGGGAGCTGCATTAAAAGAAGGACTTGGTACTATGTATAGTTATAGCATTCAAACCAATCTGATCAGCTTCTTTGGTCGTCTTTCCTATTCATACAAGGATCGTTATCTGTTAATGGCTGCCCTTCGTCATGAGGGGGCAAGTCAGCTGGCGGGAACCAATAATGCATGGGGAACATTCCCTTCTGTATCTTTGGGTTGGAGAATTACAGAAGAGCCGTTTATGAAAACACAGACACTCTTCAACGATTTGAAGCTTCGTGCCGGTTACGGTGTAACAGGCAGTCAGCCTAGCGATTCTTTTCTGGGTATGTCCATGTTGAGTTATGGCGACTATTATTATTATAACGGCAAATGGATTCAGGGTCTACAGCCTTCACAAAATGCCAATCCTGATTTGAAGTGGGAGGAAAAACATGAGACTAACATTGGTGTGGATTTCAGTGTGCTGGACAGCCGTATCAGTGGTAGCATCGACCTTTATGACCGTACCATCAAAGGTCTGCTTTACGACTATTCCGTACCTTCTCCTCCGAACTTATATACAACAACCCGTGCCAATGTAGGTAAGATGAGCAATAAGGGTATTGAGGTACTGGTGAACTTTAATCCTGTAAGAACAAAGGATTTAAACTGGAACTCAACCGTAACATTCTCAACCAATACCAATAAGCTGATCAGCCTTTCAAATGATTTGTATCAGACTACAAGTGATTACTTTGTAACCGGTTGGATTCAGGAACCGGTCAAAACAGAATCCCATATCGTTAAAGTGGGCAAATCTATCGGAGGTATTTACGGATTCAAGGTTGTTGACGTTGACGACAGCGGGAAGTGGATTTATGAAGACAAAGATGGGAATCATGTAGGATATGATGATTTCACCCACTCTACAGAAGACAAGAAGGTAATCGGGAACGGTCTTCCTAAATACTATGCAGGATGGAACAATAGCATACGATATAAGAACTGGGATTTGTCAGTTTCCATGCGTGGCGCTTTCGGTTTTCAGATTATTAACAGTGCCCGTATGTTTTATGAAAACTTGAGCCGTTCGGATTGGAACCGTCTAAAATCAGCTTACGATCCTGTATTCGGCAAGGTACGTTTAAACTCGCTATGTTCTGAAGAGTTTAACAGCTACTATGTAGAGAATGGCGATTACTGGAAGATTGATAACATTACCCTTGGCTACAATTTCAAACGAATCGGAAAGTATATCAAAAATTTCAGAATGTATGTGTCATCTCAGAATGTGCTTACTATCACTGGTTATAAAGGTACCGATCCTGAGGTTTCGGTCTCAGGTTTGAATCCGGGCTATGATAATCGCGACCAGTATCCCCATGTCCGATCTTATACATTAGGAGCAAATATTACTTTCTAACTTTAAAATTTAATGAATATGAAAACAAAAAAATTAATTTATAGTTTGGTGTTGATTTTCATCGTATTCCAAAGTTGTACTGAACTGGAGGATAGGAGCTATACCAATATTATCGCAGAACAATTTCAACCGACTGGCGATGACTTGGGCGCTTTGTTGGCTGCCGCTTATATACCTTGGCGTCAAACCATGTTGAAGGGGAGCGGCGTTTTTCTGGTTCAGATGTTACCAGCCGATCAGGACGTTATTCCTGCCCGTCCGAATGGCTGGGTCGATGGTGGTGTCTATAAACGTATGCATCAGCATACATGGACAACCGAAGATGCAATGTGCCTTCAACCATGGGAACGTACCTATGTGGGTGTAAATGCCTGTAACCGTGTACTTTATCAGATTGAATCGGGGCAGATCGACATTCCTGAACAAAAAGATGCCGTTGTTTCTGAACTTAAGGTACTTCGTGCTTCTTATTATTACATTTTGGTCGATTTGTACGGTAATGTTCCTATTGTTGATAAATTCGATGTTCCGGCCGGTTATTTGCCTGAACAGAACACCCGGAAGGAAGTATATGAATTTATTATCAAAGAAATTACTGAAAATATTGATAATTTGAGTGAAGAAGTCAACACCGAATACTATGGCCGTTTCAATAAGTGGGCTGCATATTCTTTACTGTCCAAGATGTACCTGAATTCCGAGATATTCTCTGACGGCAATTATTCTGAGTTTCAGAAATGCATTGATGCCTGCGATAAAGTTATCAATAGTGCCAAGTATGAATTGGAATCGAAACAGAGTAGCGTGTTTATTACCGAGAATGAAAATTCTAAGGAGATCATCTTTGCTTTGCCATTAGATGCCACTTATGTGACTGACTGGGATGCATTTGACTTCCATATGCGTTCATTGCAACCCGAGAATCAGGCTACTTATAATTTCCAGAGTACTCCTTGGGGTGGAAATTGTTGTATACCTCAGTATATTAACACCTTTGATCCGGATGACGCTCGTTATGCCGACTGCTTTATTAAGGGACAGCAATATTCTTCTTCAGGAGACTCCCTGTTTTGCACAATGGGAGCCGGCGCAGGTAGTCCTTTGAATTACATGAATGAAGTGCCAAGCATTGATAATTCCCAGGAATATCACGGCTACCGCTGGAGTAAGTTTGAGTATGCAATGGGTATTGCTAATCGTTTGAGCAATGACTGGCCCTTATTCCGCTATGCTGATATTCTGCTTATGAAAGCAGAGTCACTGCTTCGACTTGGAAAAGCCGATGAAGCTGCTACACTGGTTACTCAGGTTCGTGCCCGTAACTTCAAAAGCAACCCAGCAAAGGCTATCGTTACTGGTGCTCAGTTGATGGAAGGCAGTTGCTATGACTACGGACGTCGTGACAATTTAGTTCCTGCAACTCATGAAGGAGGTGCCGACATTAAATATGGTCGCTTTCTGGATGAGCTTGGTTGGGAATTTACTCAAGAAAGCCGCCGTCGTCAGGATATGATTCGTTTCGGTGCCTTCACAACCAAATCATGGTTCTCTCATGACAAGAGTGCAAGTTATCGTAATTTGTATCCAATTCCAGAAAATGCTTTACGAACCAATTCGAATCTAAAGCAAAATCCAGGTTATTAATTATTATAAAAAAGGGGTTGTTCCAAAAGGTAGATTGCATGTCTTTTTTGACAGCCCCTTCATTAAATTACTATTTTTATGAAAAAAAATTTATTGATCACATTAGCCTTTTTGGCTACATCTTCGCTCTATGCGCAGAATTATGAAAAGACGCAAAATGGAGTGAAAACACAGACTCGGGGTATGGAAATAGAAGTTCAGTTCTATACTCCTTCTATTGTCCGGATTGTAAAATATCCTGAACCAACAGTACTTAATAAGCAGAGCCTCTCTGTTGTGAAACAACCCGAGGCGGTAAAGTATCAGTCGTCTGTAGAAGGTGATGTGGTTTGTTTATCCACGGAATATATTCAAGTTGCTTTGAACACCGTGACAGGGAAAGTTTCGTTTGCTGACAAACAAAAAAATCCTTTGTTTACCGAAAGAGAGTACAGTACACAGTTTACTCCGGCAAAGGATGCTGATAAAGAAAGCTTTATTGTTCGTCAAGCCTTTTTGCTGGATAAGGAAGAAGCTATTTATGGATTAGGGCAACAACAAAATGGGAAACTGAGTCAGCGGGGCGAAAAGATATTCCTTCGTAACTCAAATACAAGAGTTTGTATCCCATTCTTCCAATCCGTAAAAGGTTATGGTGTTTTTTGGGATAACTATTCTCCCACTACTTTTTGGGATAAAGCGGAAGAAACGTCTTTTGAATCAACGGGCGATTGCACGGACTATTACTTCCTTTATGGCGGCAATGGCGATGGCGTAATTGCACAAATGCGTGAGCTGACAGGGCATTCTCCCATGTTACCTCTTTGGGCGTATGGTTTTTTGCAAAGTCGTGAACGTTATAAATCGCAGAAAGAAGTGGTTGCTGTTGTCGAAAAGTATCGCGCCCTGCAAGTGCCATTGGATGGTATTATTCAGGATTGGCAGTATTGGGGTGGCGATAATCAATGGAATGCTATGGAGTTCTTAAATCCTAAGTATACAAATCCTAAAACAATGGTTGATAGAGTTCATCAGCTGAATGCTCATATCATGATTTCTACATGGGCATCCTTTGGACCGGATACCAAGCCTTACAAAGAACTGAAAGCGAAAAAAATGTTGCTTGATTTTGATACCTGGCCTCCCGGTGCCGGAGTTAAAGTTTATGATACCTTCGACCCTGCCGCCCGTGATATTTATTGGAAGTATATGAATAAGAATATTTTTGCTTTGGGGATGGACTCTTGGTGGCTTGATTCTTCGGAACCGGACCATGTGAATGTGAAAGATAAGGATTTTGATGAAAATACCTATCTGGGGTCTCTTCGCTCTGTTTACAATGCTTTCCCTTTGGAACATGTCCGCGGCGTCTATGAAAATCAACGGGAGGTTACTTCTGCTAAACGTGTTTTGATCCTTACCCGTTCTGCTTTTGCCGGACAACAACGTTATGGCGCTAATACTTGGTCGGGTGACCTTGTATCTACCTGGGAGTCTCTTAGCAAATCGGTTCCTGCCGGATTAAACTTCTCTCTTAATGGTATCCCTTACTGGAATGCGGACATAGGCGGTTTCTTTACTGATCCAAAATACCCTCAGGGTGTGAAAGATAAAACGTATCATGAACTCTATGTTCGCTGGTTCCAGTTTGGCACTTTTACTCCGATGATGCGTTCACACGGAACACATAGTTATCGGGAAATTTATCAATTTGGCGAACGGGGCGACGATTGGGCATTTGATGTACAGGAGAAGTTTATCAACCTTCGTTATGCTTTGTTACCTTATTTGTATTCTACCGCCAACAATGTAAGTACCCAAAGTGCATCCTTTATGCGTGCGCTCTTTATGGATTTTGCTGCTGACAAAAAAACTCATAACATCAACAATGAGTATATGTTTGGTCAGTCATTTCTTGTAGCTCCTGTTTTAGAACCCATGTATGTCACTCGTGCCAACACATGGTGCGGGGAAGTGGATACAGAGGATTTCAGTACTATCAAAACGAGAGAAGTTTATTTGCCGAATGGAACGAAATGGATTGATTTCTGGACAGGTGACACATTCAATGGAGGTCAAACAATAAACAAAGAAGCACCTATCGACATTATTCCCTTGTATGTAAAAGCAGGAACGATACTTCCATGGGGACCAAAAGTACAATATGCAACAGAAAAAAAATGGGATAATCTCGAAATCCGCGTTTATCCCGGAGCTGATGGCGAATTTACTCTTTATGAAGACGAGAATGATAATTACAACTACGAAAAAGGTATTTATTCGACCATTACTTTTAAATGGAACGACAAGTCAAAAGAGCTGATTATTGATGATAGGAAGGGAGAATTTCCCGGAATGTTGAGAAAACGAACATTTAATATCGTGTTAGTTGATAACGCCCATGGAACTAGTGTAATTTCAGGAAAAATAACCAAGGCGGTCGTTTATAAAGGTAAATCTGTTATTGTTACACTTTAATGTGTGCAAGATTTTCAAATCTTTATGGATACGTATCTATCAATATAGATGAATCAATAGGTTATATATCAAATATTTATAGTTTATATAATACTTAATGTAATTCTCACATTTATTAATTTCTAAATTTATTCATTATGAGCACAATTAATTTCTTTTGGAAGGTATGGCTTCGTTTAAATTTATTAACAAAGGATGTCGACAATGATTATATTGCCGAAGTGTCCACCAGTAACAACACCCGGCGAAATGAAGACATTGTACAACGTATAGTCGATTTAGGTTCGGAAATTAAGTACGACACGTTGTTGAGCATATTGAATCAGCGGGATCGTATTGTGCGTGAAATGTTGCAGCAGGGATCGAGTGTATTAACCGGTACCTGCCAGTATACACCGCGTATAACGGGAACATGGCTCGGCAGTAGCGCAAAATTTGATCCGGAAGTGCATAAAATCACCCTGGATATTGTTCCCAGTGCCGAAATGCGCGAAGCGTTGACGCAGGTAGGAGTGGAAGTGTTGGGAGTAAAAGATAGCGGGGCATTTATAGGTCTTGTAACCGATACAGCTACCGGAGCTACCGATGGCAGTATCACTCCGGGAGACGATATTCGTATAGAAGGAGATAAACTAAAAATAGCTCCCGAAGGCGAGGCCGGATTGGGTATCTTTTTTGTGGATGATGCAGGCACCTCTACACCTATTACTCATCGCCTGACACAAAATGACCCGAAAACTATTATTGCACGGGTACCTGCTTTACAGGCAGGGAAATATACTTTACGGGTGGTTACGAAATTTTCGACCAGTAGCACCACTCTAAAAGAAATCCGTCAGATTGAATATGGAAAACAGCTTGTAGTTTCATAGTAGTTGTATCGCGATGCAGAGACGGGTTACTCTGTATCGCAGAGCAACCCGTCTCTGTAACGCAGCGTAACGTTGCTCTGTGATACAGAGTAAATAAAACTTTCCAAGGTCACAGAAAAATGCCGTCCGTTAAATTATCAATAACTTTATTTTAGGGTCTGCTTAAAAAGTATAATAAGTCTGATACATAGTAATATATAGTTATTTTTTAAGTATAAATGCAAGGTTTTTGAATATAAATGTCAATTTTCTTTGCACCACAATTTCTGTTTTTATTGAACGATCTCCTGAAAGCTTGCCTGCGGCAGGCAGGGACTAAATCTGAACCAACGGTCAGCGTAGCTAATAACCGCCGGTAAAACCGGCGGAAAAGAATAGCAGAAAGGAAAAGAGCCCTGAAAGGGTTCAATAATACCATATTATGAT
>JAJFVH010000062.1 GCA_021371875.1 Bacteroidales bacterium | reverse complement strand
AAAAGATGTCCTTTAAACTCACTTCTCCATACCGGCCTACAGGTGATCAGCCGGAAGCAATCCGGCAACTGGTGGATGGGCTGAATATGGAAATTCCTTTTCAGACTTTGTTGGGTGTAACGGGTTCAGGTAAAACGTTTACTATTGCCAATGTGGTGAACGAAATAAATCGTCCTACTCTGGTGTTGAGCCACAACAAAACGCTGGCTGCTCAGTTATACAGCGAATTTAAAAATTTTTTTCCCGAGAATGCGGTTGAATATTTCGTTTCGTACTACGATTATTATCAACCTGAAGCCTATTTGCCTGTAAGCGATACGTATATCGAAAAAGACTTATCCATCAACCAGGAAATTGAAAAATTGCGCCTGGCAACCACTTCATCATTGTTATCGGGTAGGAGGGATGTTTTGGTGGTTTCGTCGGTTTCATGTTTGTACGGAATCGGGAATCCTGATGATTTTACGAGTAATGTGATTGAAATCCATCGCGGACAGAAACTGGTTCGCAATGTTTTTTTGCGTACTTTGGTCGATAGTTTGTATTCACGTAACGAGATAGAACTGAACCGGGGAAATTTCAGGGTAAAGGGCGATACGGTCGATATTTTTCCGGCTTATACCGATTTTATTGTTCGTGTGGTTTTCTGGGGAGATGAAATTGATGAAATTTTCACTGTCGAACCAGTTAATTATCATGTAATTGAACATTTTGATGTTTATAAAATATATCCTGCGAGTATTTTTGTGACTACCAAAGAACGCATTACCCAGGCCATTCATCATATTGAACGAGATATGGAATTGCAAGTTGAAATGTTTCGTTCGGTAGGAAAAGATTACGAAGCCAAGCGTATTTACGAACGGGTGAATTACGATTTGGAAATGATCAAAGAACTTGGGTATTGTTCAGGAATTGAGAATTATTCGCGTTATTTCGATGGCCGTGCGCCAGGAAGCCGTCCTTTCTGCTTGCTCGATTATTTTCCTAAAGATTATCTGATGGTGATTGACGAAAGTCATGTAACTGTCCCGCAAATCCGCGCCATGTTTGGTGGCGATGCCGCCCGGAAACAAAATCTGGTCGAATATGGTTTCCGCTTGCCATCGGCAAAAGACAACCGTCCGTTAAAATTCGAAGAGTTTGAAGCGCTGAATCCGCAAACCATTTATGTGAGCGCCACGCCTGCCGATTATGAACTGGCTAAAAGCGGAGGGATAGTCATTGATCAGTTGGTTCGCCCCACCGGTTTGCTCGATCCGGTTATCGATGTTCGTCCGAGCCTGAATCAGATTGATGATTTGCTGGAGGAAATTCAGCAGCGGGTTGAAAAAAATGAACGGGTACTTGTTACAACCCTGACCAAACGAATGGCGGAAGAATTGACGGATTATTTAGCTAAAATGGGTGTTCGATGCAATTATATTCATTCCGATGTGGATACGCTCGACCGCGTGCAGATTATGGAAGATTTACGGCGTGGAATTTATGATGTTTTGGTTGGTGTGAATTTATTGCGGGAAGGATTGGATTTACCCGAGGTTTCTTTGGTAGCCATCCTTGATGCTGATAAAGAAGGTTTTCTACGTTCGCATCGATCGCTAACCCAAACTGCAGGCCGTGCTGCCCGGAATCTGAACGGACGCGTGATTATGTATGCTGATAAAATAACCGACAGCATGGAAAAAACCATTAGTGAAACCAATCGGCGGCGCGAAAAACAATTGGCATACAATGAGCTGCATGGAATTACGCCGACAGCCATCACCAAAGGCGAACGTAATTCGTTCAGCAAAATGGAACCAAACGCTTATATCGAACCCGACCTTTCGCAATCCATTGCAGCCGATCCTGTTGTTCAGTATATGTCGAAACCGGCGCTCGAAAAAGCCATTGCCAAAACGAAAAAATCCATGCAGGAAGCAGCTAAAAGACTTGAATTTCTCGAAGCGGCTCAGTTAAGGGATGAATTGATTAAACTGGAAGATTTGCTGAAAATGAAATGAATGTAAATGGGAAAAGCTCTTCAACTGAATATCGGTTGAGGAGTTTTTTGTTGTTAAAATCATGTATAAAACATCCCGAAACTCATTTCAGAATTCCGGGATGTTAAGTATCCCTATTCCTTGGGAGAGGAGTAAGGGGTGAGGTTACTTTTTCCACAATTTACTCATTTCTTCCAGCGTTTTGCCTTTAGTTTCGGGAACCATTCTCCAGACAAAGATGGCTGACAGTACCGACATACCTCCATACAAAGCATAAGTAAATGGAGAACTAAAATTGATCAGGCTCGGGAAAGTGGACGAAACCAAGAAATTGGCAATCCATTGTGCTGCAACGGCAATAGCAACAGCTTTTCCACGAATGGTGTTCGGGAAAATTTCGGATATCAATACCCAGCAAATCGGACCCCACGACATCATAAACGATGCAGTGTAAATAATTATAAATACCAGTGTGCTTATGCCTATTATTTCGGCATAAGCCAACCCGCTGATAGCAAACATGCCAACTGCCATGCCGATTGAACCGATGATCAACAATGGTTTTCGTCCGAATTTATCCACAGTAAAAATGGCAACAAGCGTAAATGCAATATTTACAAATCCCATCACGATAGTTTGTAACATGGATGCATCGCGACCGGCTCCCATGCTTTCGAATATACGGGGCGCATAATAAAGTACCACGTTAATTCCTACAAATTGCTGGAAAACAGAAAGCAGAATACCAATAATCAGAATCTTCCATCCATACGAAAGTACTTTTCCAGTTGTTTCGTGAGCGGTACCTTTAATGTCCTCAAGAATTTCGTTGGCTTTGATGGTTCCGCTGATTTTAACCAAAACAGACATTGCTTTATCATTTTGGTTTGTAAGTACCAGATAACGAGGAGTCTCTGGAACTAAAAACAACAGGATGCCGAATGTGGCTGCCGGAATGGCTTCCGAAGCAAACATCCAACGCCATCCGTCGCTGTAAATCCATTCAATGGGTTGACCCACGGCAATAAAATAGTTGACGAAATAAACGACCAGCATACCGAAAATAATAGCAAACTGATTCCATGAAACCAATTTCCCGCGAATTTCAGCCGGAGCAATCTCGGCAATATACATGGGGCAAATAGCCGAAGCCAATCCAACGCCAACACCGCCAATTATACGGTAAATATTAAATGATAGTAACAAACCGTTTGAAATTTCGCCTTTATGAAAAAAAGGAAATTCGGGATAACCCGAACCTAAGGCTGAAATGAAAAACATAAAGGCAGCAAAAAGCAAAGATTTTTTACGTCCGAATTTTGAAGCCAGTATTCCTGATATTGCACCACCAATAATACAACCGATTAATGCACTCGAAGTAGTGATGCCATGCATCGCATCGCTTGTTTGAAAATAGCTTTGTAAGGCTTTCTCTGCTCCTGAAATAACAGCAGTATCGTAGCCGAAAAGCAAACCGCCAAGTGTTGCTACCAGCGTAATACCGAAAATATATAATTTACTTCCGCTTTGTGTATTCATATTTTTTAGATTAAAGAAGAAAGAGCAAAGTATAAAGACAAAAGAACAAAGACAAGAAATAAAGATATTTGAAGATTACTTCTAATTGATCTTTTATCTTACATCTATTGCCTTTGCTCTTTTATCTTTGCTCTTTTATCTGATTAGATGTACATGTTTACAATGGCTTCGTACAATTCCTGTTTGCCGCTAATCTGTTCGGGTTCACCCTTCGATTTGGCATAAGCAACCACATCTTCGAAAGATAATTTTCCTTCTTCAAATTCTTTACCTTTACCTGAATCGTAAGAGGCATAACGGTCGGCAACCATTTTTTTGTAAGGAGATTCTTCGAGGATCGCAGCTGCAGCTTCCAAAGCGCGGGCCATAACGTCCATAGCTCCGATGTGAGCGATGAACAAATCTTCGTTATCGGTAGAGTTACGACGGATCTTAGCATCGAAGTTGGTTCCGCCGCCTTGCATACCGCCGCCTTGCAATACGACTAACATAGCTTGGGTCAGTTCATAAATATCGATAGGGAATTGGTCTGTATCCCAACCGTTTTGGTAATCACCGCGGTTTGCATCAATAGCGCCGAGCATACCTGCATCTACGGCACATTGCAATTCGTGCTCGAAAGTATGGCCAGCCAATGTAGCATGGTTTACCTCAATATTTAATTTGAAATCATTTTCCAAACCGAATTCCTTCAGGAACCCGATAACTGTTTCCGCATCTACATCATATTGATGTTTCATAGGTTCCATTGGTTTCGGTTCAATCAGGAACACTCCTTTGAAACCTTTGGCACGTGCATAATCACGGGCTTTGGTCAACATCATACCCAGGTGTTGTTTTTCGCGTTTCATGTTGGTGTTCAATAACGACATATAACCTTCACGTCCTCCCCAGAATACATAAGCTTTGCCTCCTAAATCGATAGTGGCGTCAATAGCGTTTTTAATCTGAACCATGGCACGGGCAGCTGCATCAAAGTTAGGGTTTGTGCTTGCTCCGTTCATATAGCGGGCATGAGAGAAAACGTTAGCAGTACCCCACATCAAATTAATACCTGTTTCAGCTTGTTTTTGTTTGGCATAAGCAACGATAGCTTTCAGGTTAGCTTCGTATTCTTCGATGCTGCTGCCTTCGCTGATTAAATCGATATCGTGGAAACAGTAGTACTCAATACCAATTTTCTGCATGAATTCAAAACCTGCGTCCATTTTATCTTTGGCAACCTGTAATGCATCAGCAGCTCCTACCCATGGATGATTTTGAGTGCCACCACCAAATGGATCACCGCCTTCGGCACACAAGGTATGCCACCAGGCCATACAGAATTTAAACCATTCTTTCATAGGTTTGCCATAAACCACTTTTTCGGCATCATAATAACGGAATGCCAATGGGTTTTTACTTGTAGTTCCTTCGAATTTGATTTTTCCCACGGATGGAAAATAAACTTTTGTACTCATAATAATAAAGCCCCCGCACCCCCGAAGGGGGCTTTTGGGCGGTTTTTTTAAAGGTTTGCCCCCTAAGTCATCCATAGGAGGACTTAAGAGAAATTGTTATTGATTATTTATTTGTCTCCTAAATTCCCCGAGGGGGCTTAAGAGAAATTTGTTTTTATATTTTCATTCATGCATTATTAATTAACTGCGCTTTTATAACCCCCCTCAGGGAATTTAGGAGACTGTATTTCTATTTTACTTAGCCATTTTTTATATGCCTCTATCGTTGCTTCCACGTTTTCGTCTTCAGGCGTAACGACCAGAATTTTCTTTAATGTAGCGAAAGCTTCTTCGGCATCTTTGTAAATACCAGCTCCTATTCCTGCACCACGTGCCGCACCGACCGAACCATCGGTATTATACAATTCGATGGTTGCGCCTGTGATATTCGCCAGGGTCTGGCGGAAAACAGGACTCAGGAACAAGTTAGCATGTCCGGCACGAATGGTTTTTGTTTCGATTCCCATTTCGTTCATAATATCCATTCCATATTTAAAGGAGAATGCAATACCTTCGTGTGTCGCCCGGATGAGATGGGCTTTCCCGATCCGGTTGAAGTTCACTCCGTGAATAGAGCAATTGGGCTCCTGATTTTCCAATACACGCTCAGCCCCGTTGCCGAAAGGAATAATGCTTACTCCTTCGCTGCCAACCGGAATCTGGGCTGCCAGTTCGTTCATTTCGGCATAACTGATTCCTTCGGGAGCCACGTTATTTTTAATCCAGGTATTCAGAATGGCTGTTCCGTTGATACAAAGCAGAACTCCCACACGGGTTGCCTCTTTGGTATGGTTTACATGGGCAAAAGAATTTACGCGCGATTGCGGATCGTATTTTGAATCGCTATTCACGCCATATACAACGCCCGAAGTTCCGCCGGTAGCGGCAATTTCGCCGGGATTCAATACATTTAATGATAAGGCGTTATTTGGTTGGTCGCCGGCACGGTAAGTCACCGGAGTTCCGGGTGCTAAACCTAATTCGGCGGCAATGTCGGCTTTCAGATTTCCCTGCTGGCCGAATGTCGGTACTATTTCAGGAATAAGGTTGGTATTAAAACCAAAATAATCATATAAAAATTTAGCGGGAGATTCGGTTTTAAAATTCCAGGCTATTCCCTCTGATAAACCCGATGCAGTGGTACAGGCTTTTCCGGTGAGTCGCATGGCAATATAATCGCCCGGCAACATGTAATATTTTGCTTTAGCAAAGTTGTCGGGTTCATTTTCTTTTACCCAGGCTAATTTTGATAAGGTAAAATTACCCGGAGAATTCAACAAATTAGACAAACACATTTCAGACCCAACTTCTTCGAAAGCTTTTTGTCCGTAAGGCACGGCGCGACTGTCGCACCAAATAATTGAATCGCGTATGGCTTGTTGGTTTTCATCGACCAACACCAGCCCATGCATTTGGTAGGAAATACCTATGGCTTTTATTTCTGAAGGATTAACCCCTGACTCTGCCATAACAGCTTGTGTTGAAAGTTTTAGGTTTTCCCACCATGTTTCGGTATCTTGTTCGGCCCAGCCGCTTTTTACCGATTTTATTTCCATTTCTTTTTTAGGGAAAAACGCGCTCGAAACGCATTCGCCTGTGCGGGCATTTACTAAACTCGCCTTTACCGACGAGCTGCCTAAATCATAACCAAGTAAGTACATAAAAACTCCCTCTTATCCCCCGAAAGGGGGAAGATTTTAATTAGTATTGTTATTTCAAAAATTATATTGTTCTATCTTTTTTCAAAACCACGCTCTTAAAGTCCCCCTTCGGTGGATTTAAGGGGCTCTTTTTGAATTTATACAACCTTGCCGCACGATGCGGGACGCCTTCTTCCACTTCGTCGAGAGGCATCACATAAGGCATTTGAGCCACTTTTTTCTGAAAATTACGCACATCGGAGCGCATCTGATGCACCTTATCGTGTAAAGTACGCAATTGTGAAATGGTAAATTTACGTGGCAACAGTTCAAAAAGCAAATGCGGCTCAATATCTAAATTATGACGAACGTAGTCCAATCCTTTTTTGATAATTTCGGCATGGTCGAACGCCAAATTCATAGTAGCTAAATCATTCAGATCGTACCAATTGGCCTGTGTGTTTTCGTTTTTTACCTGAAGTTTCCGATCTATTTTAATTAATGCCACATACGCCACGGTTACTATCCGTCCTATTTTCAGTTGCATGGTATTTTCAAGCCATAAAATATCGCGTGGATCATTGGTGCGATTCGGGTTCCCGAAACTTTTGAACTGGCTCAGGTATATATTTTTCAGTCCCGTCAGTTCGTTTAACACCCGCGAAGCAGCCGTGTCCAAATCCTCGTCCTGAAGAATAATACTTCCGGGAAGTTTCTTGTCGTTATATAATTCGTTTTGTTCTTTGATGTTGCGTTCAATCAACAACACCTTCAGATTTTCACCATCAAAGCCAAACACTACACAGTCGACAGAGACATGAGGATAATATATGTTTTCATTTGACATACGGCCTTCCCAATTTGTTTTATGCCTGCAAAAATAAAACTAATTATTTTATAAGCAATAATTATTACTATGTTATAAAACACATATTCAGCAAGTTGAATTGTGTATTTTTTACAATAATAAATTTTTATAATTGTATATTATACAATAAGTATTTTGAACCAGATTTTGCTAACTGGGACATTATAAAACAATTGAATCTTTCATGGGAAATGAAAGATTCAGAAGGGAGAATACAATAAGTTGAAATAATGAATTGAAACTTTTTTATCAAATATTTTTTGAATTAGTGTAATATTTTTTCCATTTCCATCCACAATTTATCATCTTGGGGCACAGGAGCGGTAATTTGAATGAGCTGTTTTGAAACCGGATGGATAAATTCCACATGGCGGGCATGCAGACTGATGCCGCCGTTGGGGTTGGAGCGGGCATAACCATATTTCAGGTCACCTTTTATCGGACAACCCATTTTTGCCAGCTGGCAACGGATCTGGTGATGACGACCGGTTTCGAGATGTACTTCGAGTAAATAGTAAGTATCGGAATGCGCAAGGAGTTTATAGTTCAACGCGGCTGCTTTTGCGTTCGGAACCGGCTTGTCGTGTGCTGTGGATTTGTTTTGTTTCTCGTTACGTACCAAAAAATGCTCCAACCGCCCTTCGGGTTGTGCCGGTTTTTCCTTAACAATTGCCCAATAGGTTTTCTTTACCTCTTGATTTTTAAACATTTCATTTAGCCTGCTGAGTGCCTTACCGGTTTTGGCGAAAAGCACCACACCACTCACCGGCCGGTCGAGTCGATGCGTAACTCCCAGAAAAACATCGCCTGGTTTATTGTATTTTTCTTTCAGATAACGTTTAATGGTTTCCGAGAGCGGTTCGTCACCAGTTTTGTCGCCCTGCACAATTTCGGAGCAGGTCTTGTTGACAGCTATGATATGGTTGTCTTCGTATAGTACTTTCATTGGAAAATATATTCCTAAATATCCTCCTGAATGGGACTTATTGCGGAGTGGAAATCTGGATTATTATTTTATAGAAACAAGTTGTTTATTTTCCTTCGGGAGTTAGGGGGCTGTTTCTTTGTCGCACAGCTTCATAAATCAATACACCGGCAGCCACCGAAACGTTCAGGGAATCAATAGTTCCCAGCATTGGAATGCTGACCATTTCATCGCAAAGGCGCAAATGATCCGGATTAACTCCTTCATCTTCCGCTCCCATAATAATAGCAATCGGTTCGGTCATGCCGGCTTCGGTGTAGTTTTTAGTGGCTTTTTCGCTGGCCGCAATTATTTTGATTCCCGATGCAGCAATGAATTTTAGCGCGTTACCCAAATTAGCTTCGCGACAAACAGGAATGGAAAGTAAAGCTCCGGCTGAGGTTTTTACGGCATCGGCATTGATGGATGCGCCGCCTTTGGTGGGAATCACAATGGCATCCACGCCGGCACATTCGCAAGTGCGGGCAATAGCTCCGAAGTTACGTACATCAGTCACTCCATCCAGTATCACAATAAAGGGCATACGGCCTTCTTCGTAAATGCCCGGAATAATATCTTCGATACGTTGATAAGCCACCGGCGAAATAAAAGCAATGGCACCCTGATGGTTTTTCACTGTCATCTTATTCAGCTTTTCGATCGGAACATACTGGACCGGAATCTGCAGGCCGTTTAACGCGGCAAATAATTCGCGCGACAACTCGCTGGTCATATCTCGGCGCATCAGGATTTTATCAATCTCTTTTCCGGCCTGAATGGCTTCAATCACGGCACGAATGCCGAATATCATATCCTTCTCAGGACGCTGTTTGTTTTTATAGTTTATCATTTTTTTGTTGTTTGCTTTTGGCGTTTATTTCCCTCCGGTATAAATTATTTGCAAAGATAACAAGAAATTACCGACTTGACGGGATAGCTGTCCAATTTTTATCGGTTATAAAAAATCCGGTCGTTATTGATATCTTGCATTATAAATTAGGTGATGCATCGTAAACCAAAATAAAAAAGGAACCGGCTTCATATCAAGCCGATCCCTTTGTGTGTTTAAATGGATGAATCAGGTAGGCTGGCAGTCAACCGTTAATTGTCATTCATTAGTTTCAGTTTGTCGAAAAACCAGAAAATCAACGAAAGCACAACGCCGACAACGGCTGCAAAAGCCATTCCTTTAAGTTGTACGGAACCGATGTTTATTGCTGCGCCACTTACACCAACCACAAAAGTTACGGCGCCAAGTACCATGTTGCGGTTTTTGCTGAAATCCACTTTTTGTTCCACAAACATACGGAAACCTTGTACAGCAATTACACCATAAAGCAGAACGGTGATTCCGCCCATGACGGCTGTCGGGATTGTTGAAATAGCTACCGATATTTTTCCTATAAACGAGAACGCAATTGCTAAAATAGCTGCTCCACGAATTACCCAAACCGAATAGACACGTGTAATAGCCATGACGCCGATATTTTCGCCATAAGTCGTATTAGGAGGCGAACCTGCAAAACCTGAAATAACATTACTGATTCCATCTCCTAATAACGAACGATGCAAGCCGGGTTTTTTCATCAAGTCTTCTTCGGTAATTTTACCCGTAACAATCAGGTGGCTGATATGTTCGGCCAGTACCACGACACATGCAGGAGCAATGATCAACATGGCGTTGGGGTCATAAACGGGAGCCTGAAAATGTGGTAAGGCCAGCCACGAAGCATTGGCAATAGCCGCCGTGTCGACCATGCCCATAAACAATGCAAATAAGTAACCTGCAACAACAGCGAAAAGTATGGGGATAATTTGCATAAAACCGCGAAACAGGACTGAACCGATAATCCCGACGATAAGTGTAAACATGGAAACAATCACTGTATCAGTGTTCATTATAAAAGGTTGTACGATTTCTCCTTCGTTGGCAGGCCATGGGGCAAGTCCGGCTTGTTGCACGGCAACCGGCGCAAGTTCGAGCCCGATGATAGCTACTACGGCGCCCATAACTGCAGGTGGCATCACTACATCAATCCATTTGATGCCCCACTTCATAACAACGAATGAGATAACGATAAAAAATAAACCGAAAAAGATAAATCCCGATTGTGCGTGTGCAAAGCCTCCATAAGTACTTGATATAAGTAAAACCGGAGCAATGAAAGCAAAACTCGAACCGAGATAAGCAGGAATACCGCCCTTGGTTACCAGGGTGTAAATGATGGTTCCTATTCCGTTCATCAACAAGGCAATGGCCGGATCGACACCCAATAAAATCGGAACCAGGATAGTGGCTCCGAACATGGCTGTCAAGTGCTGCAAGCTAAGTGGCAGACTTTGCAATAGTGGTAGTTTCTCGTGAATACCGATGGTGCGTTTTTCCATGAAAATAATTAGTTTATAAAGTTCTGAGAGTTTTAAAGTTTATAAAATTATAAAGACTAAACCTGAATAAAACCAAGTATAAGTAAATTATCAAAACATTACCGGACTAATTTTTTTTCAAGCTCCGAAATGATTAATTCACGTTCAAAAGAGAAGGTTTTATCTTTCTCGTTTAATAGTTTGTACAACAGTAGTGCTTTCTCGTTAAATATTCGTGTTTTTTCCGAATCATTTTTCAGTTCAAAACAATCTGCAGTTTCTTTGGTGATTTTGGCGAGTGCTTCAATATATGCCGACGTGTAGCTTTCTTTTTTCACTATTTCAATAAACTCACTCACAGGCATTATGGAAATATTTTCCAAATCCAGAGCCAGCAACTCTTTGTAAGTTTCGTCGGCTAAACGCAATGCATCTTCAGGGAGACCTTTGCCACGTAATCCCAGCATGGCTGCAATCATGCGGCTCAGTTTTTCGAGATATTTCAGGAGGTAATCTTCTTTGGGCATTCTTCTTTAGTTTGAAGGGATTGAAAAATTGTTAAAGCGCAAAATCAACATCCGAAACGAAGTCTTATTTTTTGTATTATTAAAATTCCACAGCCATTGGAACAATATCAGCTTTTCTGCAATTGGGAAATCCTTTGTCAATCAACAAATTCAAATCAGTAACTTCATTTTTGAACTGTGATCGCGATCCGCAATATATCAGTTCGGTCAACGGATATTTTTCTGCAATATTAGTCATCATTTCGGATAATGATGGAGCTTCTTTTAACTGACTGTAAGCTTCGTACGTATAATTCAGGAAGACAACATTTTCGTTGATGCCACGATTGTCGAGCCAATAGCCGTTTTTTAAAGCTGTTGGTGTCGCGAGTTTTCCATTATAAAAAATATCAGAAGGAGCAGGGTAGGACAGAATTTTTGTTTTTCCGGCATCCATAATGATCGGAACCAGATTTGAAAAATCTTTATAGGTTTTGTAAACAATCGCTGTTGGAGTTGCCGAAACCATCGGACTTTCGGGCAACTTATCGGTAGGAGCTATCATTTTTTCTTTGTTCTTGCATGACGAAAATGAAATTATTAACACAATTACGAGATAAACTAAATTTTTCATAACCGATTATTTTTTAATGAGTTTACTTACTTTAATTCCTTTTGTCGTTTTTATTTCGAGCAAATAATTACCTGCTTCGAGTGTATTTATATCCATCCCAATGACTCCTGAGGTTACAGGTTTCAAGCTGCGTATCAATTGTCCCGAGAAATTATACAAATTGACAGAATTGACAACTTCGTCCGATTTGAAATAAATGGTTTTATTTGCAGGGTTGGGATAAATATCAAAACTTTCGATATTTTCAGGAAGGGAAAAACCGGTCAGAATGTTGACCAATGTAAACTGAATGGAAGAATTAGCGAGAGGTAGAATCCGTTCCCATTTTTTTGCAGAACTCCAATAATATACGGCAGCCATATATTGATTGGGGTTGAGATTTATTGGTCCGCCGAAAGTTACCGTTTTTTCCTCATTTGTATCGAAGACAGCTGTTTGATAACCCAGATAAGTCAACGAACTTCCACCTGTTTTTGGAAAAATGAAAGCAATTATATCGTTTTCGAAAAATCCGTTCAGGTTTTTAATTCTTGCCGTCAGTACTGCGTTATTTTTATCTACAGCTTTGTTGTTAGAAAAAGAGATGGTTGATTGAAGTTCCAAATTTGGCTCACCTACTGGTGCTGTCAGGATTGTAACCGTTTGTGAATTTCCAAGTTGACTGAACGTAAAATCACTCGTAAGATTGTTAGTCGGATCGTACATTGCCGTCAGGGAATACTCGCCCGGGGCAAGTGTTACCGTTTCGTTGAAATAATAGGTTTTTGTTTCCCCTGTAATAATATTCGCATTTTCGGTAAGCAATTGCGAAACAGCCTGATCGGTGGTTGAAACAAGATAAATGCCGAGTATTGAATTGTATTCGTCTCCTGAGTTTGTCACGCGAACGCTGAACCTGCCTGTTTTATCCTGATAAAGATTACCTGTAACATTTAGCTCGTTCATTGTAAGTACAGGTGCAACATTAGGTGTATTGAAGTTTATTTCATCCGGCGATACGTTTACGTTCAGGTAATTAGGTGTGCCTGTCTTTCCGCGAGCAATTGTCCAGTTTGTTTCTCCTGTGGCTTTATATACAGCGTACAATTTATATTGTCCCTGGGCAAGTGACGTTGGCAGCGATACCAAATTTATAGGCCTTGAACTCCAGCCATAGTTTGATTTTAATTCATTAATCGTATAATTTTTTATAACCTGAACAAGGCCATTGTCATTATAAATCGCCAGTCCGATATTGCCTGTAAAAGTATTAATGCCTTGATTATAAATTTGTCGTAAGGTTATTGTTGTAGTCCCGGTACGGGCCATGCTTGCCACTGAACTTTCAGGCGATTGATTCATATTGATGATATAAACAGGGACGGAAGTCGGAGTCGGTTTTTGTATCCCGACAACAATCGTATGTCCGCTGTTATAGCCTGCCGATTGGTCGGCAACACCCTGGCTTGAAGGATTAAGGGCTGTCAGTTCATAATAACCATCCGACGAGCCTCCCCAACCCCAGTTGAAGTGAAAAACCCCATTGCTGTCATAACCATCGCAAACAAAAAGATGACCTCCTTCGGCTGATTGACCTCCATAAAGAACAGGACGGGCAGCATTCAATTCGGTTTTAAGCCAATTAATCCATTCAGTGCGTGTATAGTAATCACGTAAAATCAAATTCAGATTAGCATCGTAACCGAAATTATTTTTCAAGGCTTTTGCCATATCGGTAAAATTGGCAGAGCTCGTTTCGCCATAATCCATATTGACAGCCACGCCGCAATGATACATCAAGGTGGCTACTGCATTCTGCTGAGCAGCAGTGCTTCCAGTTGTGTAAGTATAGGTCATGTTTGCCCAGTCGTAAGTAGTTTGCGAAAAATCCTCACTCAAAGCAATACTATTGGTTTTGGTGGTGTATGAGTTGGAACCTGTTCCCTGTACCGGCCATTGATGGTATTTCATCACTTGCGCCATGCCGGTTGCCACACAGCCTGTAACGGCACGGGCATTTGTCGAAGTGTTTATAACAGGGCATAAGTTGTTGTACGGTAAACCCTGATTCCACTTTATATTCCCCAAAAGTGGAGCTATCGATGCCGCAAACTGGGAATTTGATATATTTTGCAACATTTTTACCGGAGTTGTATTTATGCTAATGCCGTTATCAGGTTCGATTTTCAGGCTTTTAATTTCATTGGCATAACCATTAAGCCAATATTTTAATCCATCAGGAATAAGTTCAGAATCAAAACTTCCCGTGTTGGCATACCCCAAAATGGTTTTTGCACGGTCGTCACCCGAAATAATCACAAATCCGTTACTCTCCCCTATATTATAGATATAATACGGGACATTAATTTCTGAAGAATTATCGTTTTTAGCAAGGGAAACCGGTTGTAGTTCTGTTGAGGTAAAAATTCTTTGCGAGTTATTTGATTTTTTATTCAAATGACTTTTGGCAATTTGATACGCCTCTTCACGTGTGCGGGGTTTTGAATTTATGTAGGTTGATGATAATATAAAAACAATAAGAAGTAGACTTAATTTTTTCATAATATGAATATTGAGTCCACTCCGAAAAGTCTGAGCAGACAGTTTTAGTTGATTAATAATTTGGTTTAAAAAAAGTCATATAATTGGGTAAAATAACCCAAAAAAAGTTCTTTGATATATTGCGTATATCATTATTTTTCATTACTTTAGC
>JAJFVH010000029.1 GCA_021371875.1 Bacteroidales bacterium | reverse complement strand
CATGGGTTATCAATCCGACAGCGATTTCGGAAGTATGAATGCCGGACCGCGTCAGTGGGTCGGTTATGCCGAGAGTCATGACGAAGAACGCAATTTTTATAAAGCAAAAGCTTTTGGAACAGGGAATTTAAAAACCGACTCCATTGCCCGCATTGCCCGCGTGCCTTTGAATATTGCATTTTCCACGTTAATTCCGGGCCCGAAAATGGTGTGGCAATTTGGTGAAATGGGTTACGATTATTCTATCGATTCCAATGGGGGACGTACTAATCCTAAACCCTCGGCTTGGGGATGGCTTAATCTGGCGCATCGCAAGGCGGCTTACGATGCATCGGCAAAAATTATTACATTGCGCAAAATGTATCCTGCCGCTTTTACACAAGGGAATTTTTCAATGCAAATTAGCTATAATGACTGGAATGCCGGACGGCGCATTGCATTAACTCATGCTGATTTGAATATGGTTGCCTTAGGAAATTTCCGGACAGATGCATCAATTTCGGCAAATCCGAATTTTCAAAAAACAGGAACCTGGTATAATTTAATAACAGGAGAAGCGCTCAATGTAACAAATACATCTATGACTATCGGCATGCAACCCGGTGAATTGTTGATTTACACTGATCGGAGAATAAACTTCAATTCTGCAGTTGATCAATTGCCCGACAACGCTGATTGCACGGTTTACCCCACCACGACCGAAGGGAAAGTTTTCATTTCAACCCAAAACAACGTGAAATCAGTGAAAATTTATAACTTGCAAGGGGCGTTAATGAAAGCCGAAACCAATAAAACCGAACTTGATTTAACGGATATGAGCAAAGGTCTGTATTTGTTCGAAATAGCCACCGGCAACGGAAGATACGTTTATAAAATAATAAAAGAATAACTTTTTTTAAAACATTGTATTCAGAAAAGGAGAGGCTTGGGTTTCTCCTTTTTTGCGGTTTCAATCATGAACAATAGTAATTCGTTAATTGTTTTACACACTTAAACAATTAAAACTATAAAAATGAGCATGGCAAAATGGACAACGGATAATATTCCGTCTCTTGCAGGTAAAACAATCATTGTAACAGGCGGTAACAGCGGGCTGGGTTTTCAGTCGGTAAAAGCATACGGCGAAAAAGGCGCACATGTAATCATGGCCTGTCGCTCGGTGAGCAGGGGCGAAGAAGCCAAAGATGAGATACTGAAAACCTGCAAAAATGCTGACATAGTTGTCATGCAGCTCGATTTAGCGGATTTGTCCTCGGTTCGGAAATTTGCCGCTGAGTTCAAAAAAAGCCACCAACAGTTGCATATTTTACTTAATAATGCCGGTATCATGATGGTTCCTTACGGACTGACCAAAGATGGTATTGAAAGTCAACAGGGAACAAATCATTTTGGCCATTTTGCATTGACCGGCATATTGCTCGATGTGCTGAAAAACACGCCTGAATCGAGGGTGGTTAATGTGAGCAGTTTGGCTCACAAACAAGGAGTAATGGATTTTGACAATCTTCTTTTCGATGACGGTAAAGGCTATGCATCATTTAAGGCTTACGGGCGGTCGAAACTCGAAAACCTGTTGTTTACTTATGAACTTCAACGCTATTTCGAGACGAATCGGTTCGATACCATTGCTGTTGCAGCCCATCCAGGCACTTCTAACACCAACCTGTTCAGCCACATAGGTGGAAATCTTTTGCAGGCTTTGTTAAAACCTTTGATGTCTCTTTTTATTCAGCCTTCTTCAATGGGCGCTTTGCCTGAATTACGTGCCTCGGTTGATCCGGATGTTAGGGGCGGAGAGTTTTATGGTCCGGACGGACGGGGCGGACTGAAAGGTTATCCTGTGATCGTACAGCCGAACAATGCGGCGAAAGATAAAGAAAGCGCCCGTAAGCTATGGGAGTTTTCGGAAAAAATAACAGGAGTTAAATATTGATTTAATTTTATTTCGTATATTTCCGCTTCCTGATTATTTGGTAAACAAAACCAAACCCAATCAGCAATAGAACCGGAACAGCCACATTCACAATTTGCCAGGTAAGGCGTTCGTCGTTCACTAATTTTTTGTTGAGCAGCCGAAGTTTGAGCGAGCGGGAACGCAAATCGAACCAACCTTCTTCGTCGGTGAGATAAAGCACGGCGTTTTGCACAAAATCGCGGTTACCGAATTGTTGATTCATATAGCGGTCGAAGCCGAGTGCCAGTGTAGTACTGTCGCTTGCTACGCCGTTGGTCTCGTTGCGGATAATATCGCCATCGGCTACAAAAATCTGCCTTGTATTCAGACTTTTGGGCAGAAAAGGGAATGCGTTTGTTATTTCTTTGGGCATCATTCGGTTGGCAAAGTTCGATTCGAATACACCTTCGATAAGCACGGCGACGGGTAAATAACTCAGGTTAAAATAATTCTTATCTTTTGGGTCGGGGGTTTCACTCAAATCGATGGTTGAAGGTGTTGGTACAATATGTGTGTTGTCGGATGTTGCCAAAAGCAGGGAAGCAGTTGTGTTTGGGTTTTTGCCTACTGTTTCGATGGACGATGCAAATTCGCTGCGAACTTCAGTTATGTTTTTGGTAATGGGATGTTGATATGACGTCAAAAGTAAGGGTGCAAAATACCAGGGAGTAGGTTCAAATTGCGGGGTGGCATCGGCAGGTGCAATATTGACCGGAATAGTTGTACACTGTACATCCTGTAAAAGAACAGGGTTGATACGCACGCCATATTTAAAAAGTTGGTCGTTCAGATTTAAATCTAACTCCAGAGCCGGCGACAAACCGGTAGTTGATAAAATTTCTCTGTCAATGCGTACACCGTCGATCAGCCACAGTACCCGGCCGCCGTTCATAATATATTGGTCTAAAATGTATTTGTCCGGCTCGCTGAAGGGTTGAGTAGGTTTGGCAATGATAATGGCTTTATATTCGTTCAGAATGGTCGCATCCGAGGCCAATATGCCGCGATCTACTTGAAAATACCGGCTCAAAGTCTTGCTTATATCAAAGGTTTCGGCTTCGGTAAGTTCTCCATGTCCTTCGATAAAGGCAATTTTTGAAACCTGTGTATTGATTAACCTGCGAAAACCATCGGTAATTTCAAATTCCAGGTTTTCGATGGAAATGTTCAGGTTTTCTTCTCCCGAATTTCCCCGAATGTTTTTCAGCAAATTAACATAAACAACTTTGTTGTTATATGCTAATCTCACCCAGGTAAACACGATTTTCTGAATGTTTTTTCCTTCTTTGTCACGCTCGTAAATGGCTGTGGGAGTCATGCCCAGCGATTCAAGCTCGGTATATTTTCGGGTACGTTCCTCAGTTGTTTCAGCTATCGAAGGATTCACGAACTGAATATCCATGCCTTTTTGAGTGTAAACCGACATTTCTTCGAGCAAATCTTCCGTCGATTTTTTCAGGCGCAGGAAACCCGGATTCAAGTCCCCATCAAGATAAATGGTTACATTCACCGGAACTTGTGCTTTTTTCATCAACTGCTTTGTTTGCGGCGAAATGCTGTAACGTTTGTCCGAAGTTAAATCGATTCGGAAAAAGGAAAAAAACGACAATACAGCTACTAATGCGATAACCGTGAGAAAAATAATATTTGATTTCCCGAGTAAGTTCATTTTTGAAACGGAATTTATATTTAAAAACAACTGAATTCTGTGGATACAAAATCGCACATAATAATGTTAATTATATCCCCGCTTGTGTCGGATGCTATGGATGCAAAGATAATCAATTTAAAGGGAAACATATTTGCCTCCGCTTATTATTTGTGTTTCGCGTTTCAGCCATTTTTAGCCATTGCCTTAAAAAACCTTATTTATGATTCAGGTTGGTTTGCCGGCTTGAATGCGTCGATTTATTTTATTATCTTTGCCATTCGGTAAAATATGAGGTGTTTTATTTGTTAACTTAAATGATATTCAGCAAGTTGAAGTATCAGCGAAAAGGGGGCATTTATTAAACACTTAGGTTTGACATTTATATACTGAAATAGAAGTTGTTAAACATTATTCGGAAAAATAATTCTGATTTTGAGATTTGTTTGTGTTGATTTACTGTTTACTGAATAAATACGTAAACGTGCCATTTTCGTCAGGTTTTAAATTTATTTTTATTCTCTAAAATATGGGAAAAATTATTTCGTTGGCTAATCAAAAAGGAGGCGTTGGAAAAACGACCACTGCCATCAACTTAGCTGCATCTTTAGCAACATTGGGGAAAAAAGTTTTATTGGTTGATGCGGATCCGCAAGCGAATGCATCTTCAGGCCTGGGTATAGATATTCGTACGCTTCAGTTTACAATATATGAATGTTTGATTGATGGAGTCCCATCTATGCAAGCAATTCATCCTACTGAAGTCGAAAATTTATTTATACTTCCATCTCATATCGATTTGGTCGGAGCTGAAATCGAAATGTTGAACATGGATAATCGTGAACATGTGATGCGACATTTACTTGCGCCGCTGAAATCGTCGTATGATTATATTTTGATTGATTGTTCCCCTTCATTGGGTTTAATTACCGTGAATGCCTTAACGGCTTCCGATTCGGTTATCATTCCCGTGCAATGCGAGTATTTTGCCCTGGAAGGAATCAGCAAATTGTTGAATACAATAAAAATTATTAAAAGTAAACTCAATCCATCCCTCGAAATCGAAGGTTTTCTACTCACCATGTATGATAATCGCCTGCGTTTGGCTAATCAGGTTTATGCCGAGGTGAAGAAACATTTTCAGAGTATGGTTTTCGAATCGGTTATCACCCGGAATGTACGTTTAAGTGAAGCTCCAAGTCACGGAAAGCCTGTTTTACTATACGATTCCGAGTCAAAAGGTTCCGTGAATTATGTGGATTTGGCTAAAGAGTTGATAGCAAAAGGAGCTTAATTAAACTTTTCGAACACGAAACCTGACCGCCGTCAGGCGGGCACAGAACACGAAACACATTTCAATTTTAGAAATAAAAATTTATGGCAAAGAATATCACCGGATTAGGCAGAGGATTAGGGGCATTGATAGACACCGAAAATATCAGCACAGCAGGTTCTTCTTCGATTAATGAAGTAGATCTGGACTTGATTTTTGCCAATCCAAACCAACCACGTACGCATTTCGACGAGGAGTCGTTAACCGAACTGGCGACTTCAATTCGCGAACTTGGCGTTATTTCACCCGTTACACTGCGTAAAAACGATAATGGGACTTACCTGATTATTGCAGGCGAACGCCGTTTCAGGGCTTCAAAACTAATTGGGTTAAAATCCATTCCTGCTTATGTGAAAACAGCTGCCGACGAACAGGTAATGGAAATGGCGTTGATCGAAAATATCCAGCGCGAAGACTTGAATGCCATCGAAATTGCTTTGACATTTTATCGCCTGATGGAAGAATACAAGCTCACTCAGGAGCGCCTGAGCGAACGCGTCGGGAAAAAACGTACTACTGTTGCCAATTACCTGCGATTGCTGCGGTTGCCTGCCGAAATCCAAATGGGCATTAAAGATAAAAAAATCGATATGGGACACGCACGTGCTATTTTGGGCATTAACGACCCTGCAGCTCAATTGCATTTGTACGAAGCTATTCTCCATAATGATTATTCGGTTCGTAAGGTCGAAGAGCTTGTGCGACAGTATATCGAAAACGGAAGTTTTAATTTGAAGCCGAAAATTGAAGCTAATCCCGTAGTGAAACTCAAAGAGTTTGATGAGTTGAAGAGTCGCCTGAGTGAACTTTTTGGAACAAAAGTTCAATTCTCGTGCAATCCGGACGGGAAAGGAAAAATTTCGATTCCATTCAGCGGAGATGAGGAATTGGGAAGAATCATGGATTTGTTGGATAAAATCTAAAAATCAAAGAATCATTGAAACGAATTGTTGAAATATTGATATGTTTGTTTTTGTTCGCCTCTGTTTCGCACGGACAGGTAAGCAAAGCCGATAGTTTATTTACAAAAGCCGATTCTGTAACACAAGTTGTCAAAAAACAACCGATGGGGAAAAAAAATCAGAAGCAAAAGAATGATACCATAACCAAAACCGAATTCAAACCCGACCCGGTACAGGCAGTCTGGATGGGAGCTATTATTCCCGGATACGGACAAATTCTGAACCGGAGTTACTGGAAGTTACCGCTTGTTTATGCCGGATTTTTAGGTTGTGTTTATGCAATAACATGGAATTCGTCGCGTTATGAAACTTATAAGTTGGCCTATAGGGATATAACAGATGGGAATGCTAAAACAAACAGTTTCTTGGATATTTTGCCTCCAGGTTATACTCTTGAGACTTATCCCGGTGGAGAATCGGGTTTAAAAACCAATTTATCAACCGCTTACGAACAAAGTCGGCGATATAGGGATTTAAGTATAATTGCCACAGTAGCCTATTATGGCATAACATTACTCGAAGCATACGTCGATGCACAACTCTCTGATTTTGATATAAGTACGGATTTATCGTTACATATTCGGCCAACCTTGCTTGAAAACAAATATGGTGTTTCAAATTCGCCGGGTCTTCAGTTAAGTTTAAAATTAAAATAATTGAGAAAATATATAACTAAAACAGAATGAATTTTAAGGCCTTTTTTTCAACCTTCTTTTTATTGATGATTTCTTTACTGATATCAGCGCAGAACTTTAATGCACTTTCAGAACAAACAGAGGATACAGAAGATGTAAAACCGGATACCAATATATTGATTCCCACCGAATTTGATAATACGCTCGATGATTTGCTCCATACATGGATCGTTCAACGTTCCGACTCATCCAATTGTCGTTCAAGCGAAATTCCCGAAAATATATCCGATTCGATATACAAATTAAGGCTGTCGAAAATGCCATGCCTTATGGAGATGCCATATAATAATACCGTTCGCTCGTTTATTGAACTTTACACGGTACGTAAACGCCGCCAAGTGGAATACATGATGGGAATGAGCGATTATTATTTCCCGATTTTTGAACAGGTTCTGGGCGCCAATAATTTGCCGCTCGAACTAAAATATTTACCCATCATCGAGTCAGCTTTAAATACAACCATTGTTTCGCGGATGGGAGCTGCCGGTTTGTGGCAATTTATGATTCCGACGGGACGCATGTACGGACTTGAAATCAATAGCCTGGTTGATGAACGCCTCGACCCCGTAAAAGCCACTTATGCTGCAGCCCGCTTTCTGAAAGATTTGTATTCGATTTACGGCGACTGGCATTTAGTGATTGCAGCTTACAATTGCGGCCCCGGAAATGTAAATAAAGCCATTCGCAGAGCCGGCGGTAAAAGGGATTATTGGGCTATATATCCCTATTTGCCTGCCGAAACACGCGGTTATGTGCCTATTTTTATTGCCGCCAATTACGCCATACATTATGCTTCGCATCACAATATTTGTAAGGCGGAAGTAAAAATGCCGGTTCTTACAGATACCATTATGGTTAAAGAACGTATTCATTTAGAGCAAATTGCAGCCGTTCTGAATATGCCGATTGAGCAAGTGCGTTTAATCAATCCGCAATATCGAAAGGATATAATACCCGGAAATATAAAGCCCTATTCATTGTGTCTTCCGCTCAATTATGCGAATTCGTTTATAGATAAATACAACGAAATTGTTTCGTATAAGGTCGACTCCCTTATAAATAATCGCCGGAGTGAAATTGAAATTGCGCATGCTTCTAAGGCGATAGCGCCCGGTGGATCGGGCAGAGTCACTTATCATAAAGTGAAGAGTGGACAAACATTGGGCTATATAGCCTCTAAATATGGTGTGTCGGTTAAAAAACTCAAGAAATGGAATAACCTGAGAAGTTCGAAAATCAGGATTGGACAACGATTGAAAATAATTAAATAAACCGAGTCAGCTACTGCGTCCTAAAGCCTTTCATGGGGAGAGTTGGGCCTTAAAAACAAAAAACAGATATGATTCAATATGTTGCTGAAAATATAAAAATGCCGGTCATCGAAAAGCATAAACTTAATCGCTGGATAAAAGAAATTGCTGCAGATTATGGAAAGAAAACAGGCGATATTGCTTATATTTTTTGCACAGACGAACGAATACTTGAGATGAACAAACAATATTTGGATCACGATTATTATACCGACATCATTACCTTCGACTATACGGAGGGAAATACTATTTCGGGCGATATCTTTATTAGTCTCGATACGGTAAAAAGTAATTCGGAAGAATTTGGAACCGGTTTTGAAGCTGAATTGCACAGAATTTTGATACATGGTGTACTCCATTTATGTGGCCAGGACGACAAAACTCCCCTGCTCAGAGCTGAAATGACAGAAAAGGAAAACAGGGCACTTGAAAAGCTGTAAAACAACACTTTGAAATTTAGCAATTTTTAGTATCGCCTCTTGTTATGCTACAATCTCCCTAATTTTGCAATATTTTGTTAAATTGCGTCTTCACTACTACTTCTTTTTGCCGAATTTAAAAGATAATCATTACTTTTGTTGTTGGTTTTTCATCTTAACGATAAAATTTATAATAAAAAAACTCGTTGTTAATCTAATTACTTAAACTCATAAAACCAAAAAGATGAATTTTAAAATAATTAGATACGCAATATGCGGTTCTTTATTACTGCTGGTTGGGCATGTAAAAGCACAGGATACTTATTTGGCGGAAATTGGCGTTCATGGTGGACCTTCGTATTATTTGGGCGATGCGAATAACATTTTGTTTAAAAACTCTCAGTTAAGTTACGGATTAATCTATCGTCAGAAAATCAATCCGCGTTTGGCGGCTCATTTGAATTGGAATAATACAACTGTTGCCGGAAATGGATT
>JAJFVH010000024.1 GCA_021371875.1 Bacteroidales bacterium | reverse complement strand
TCGAAAAACAATTCCAAATCTTTACGCGCTTCAGTTCCTACTTTTTTCAACGATTTTCCACCATGTCCTATAATAATCCCTTTTTGCGAATCGCGTTCTACATAAATTACGGCGTTAATGCGGATTAATTTATCATCTTCCTGAAATTGTTCCACTTCCACTTCCACCGAATAAGGAATTTCCTTTTCGTAGTTCAACAAAATTTTTTCCCGTATAATCTCGTTCACAAAAAAACGTTCCGATTTATCCGTTAACTGGTCTTTTTCAAAAAACGGAGGCGATTCCGGTAACAACTCTTTGATGCGCTTAAACAAGGGTTCGATATTAAATTTTTCTATAGCTGAAACCGGAAAAATCTCGGCGCGTGGAGTCAGCGCTTTCCATTTTTCGACCAAAACTACCAAACGTTCCTCATCAATCAAATCAATTTTGTTGATAATAAGAATAAGCGGAGCTGTATTGAGGTTTACTTTCTCAACAAAGTCGGCATTCTTATCATACGAATCGAACACATCGGTTACATAAAGCAATACATCGGCATCGGTCAATGCCGAACGCGAAAAATTAAGCATGGATTCCTGCAACCGGTAATTGGGTTTCAAAACACCCGGAGTATCGGAATATACAATCTGAAAATCGTCCCCGTTTACTATTCCCAAAATCCGGTGGCGTGTAGTTTGAGCTTTTGATGTTATGATGGATATGCGCTCTCCCACCAACGCATTCATTAATGTCGATTTCCCAACATTAGGATTCCCTACTATATTTACAAAACCTGATTTATGCATTTTAATTTCGTTTCATGTTTGAAGAGGATGAACCCTGAAAATCCGGTTCCCCCGTTCGGAGGTCAGGAAGTCCCGGCCAACCGACTACAAAGATACAATAAATTAAGCAGATAGTAAATCACGGAATTATATCATACTTTTTTATTATTTTTGACGTTTAATTTCTCCCAAAACAGCAATAATTTGTAAATCTGCAAATTTCATATCAAGCACATGATTAATCTCAATAAAATATATGAATTCTCCCGCCATTTTAAACTCATTTTCATTGTTATCGGTGCAACAATTGTAATTGCATCAACCCTGTTTTCCAATCGTTTGACCAATTCTTTAGCCTTGGAAGAACAAAAGAAAATTGAAATATGGGCAGAGGCAACCCGACAGTTTATCCTGGCCGATCAGTACACCGATATTGAGTTTGTATTAAGCATTATTGAAGGTAATACCACTATTCCGGTCATTATTGTTGACGAACATGACCAACTGATACATTCACGCAATATAAAAGAACCTAAAACGAACATTGAAGAATTTTATAAGAAAAAAATTGCAAAATTAAAACATAAAAGGCCTCCCATTGAGGTAAAACTCGATGATACAAGTCAATATATTTATTATGATGACTCACTTTTACTCAAGCAGTTATACTACTTTCCGTATATTCAACTCGGAGTTATTATTGTTTTTCTGCTAATTGTCTTCGTTGCTTTTTCGAGTACGAAAAAGGAGGAACAAAACCGGGTCTGGGTAGGTTTATCAAAAGAAACGGCACATCAATTGGGAACTCCCATTTCATCATTGTTGGCATGGGTCGATTTACTCAAGACGCGTCATGAAGAAGACAAACTGATTGGCGAAATGGCCAAAGATGTTAATAGATTGAGAATCATTGCTGAACGTTTCTCAAAAATTGGTTCTGCACCCGATCTTCAGGTTGTGAGCCTGAACGAAACTTTAGATAATGCCATTCAGTATATAAGCAATCGTTCATCACAAAAAGTAGCGATACGTTGCCATTTTGCCGACGAAAATCCGTTGTTTGTGAGATTGAATGTTCCGCTTTTCGAATGGGTAATAGAAAACCTGTGTAAAAATGCCATCGATGCCATGGACGGAAGTGGAAAAATCGACATCAATATAATTCAGAAAGACCAGGAAGTTCATATCGATGTAAAAGACAATGGAAAAGGACTCGAACGAAACAAATTTAAAACGGTGTTTAATCCCGGTTTTACAACCAAAAAACGTGGCTGGGGGCTTGGACTTTCGCTCGCCAAACGAATAATTGAAGAATATCATGGTGGTAAAATCTATGTAAAACAGTCGGAATTGAATGCGGGAACAACATTCAGGATTACGCTGAAATTATAATAAATCGGCATAATCAAGCATACAACGCCATTCAGAGGAGTGTTTCAAACAGGACAGAACAGTAAATCAGCATCTTATGATGTTCGACGATTATTTTGAGAAAATAAAAATTAAAAGTATTTTATAATAGAAGCTTTTTTTGTACCTTTGCACGGTTTTTAATACAATAAAACTATGTCTAAATTCGAGCTATATAACGTCGTTTTAAAGGACTTAAATAACGAAACCCGTGTTTACGAGTATAAGCTGGATGATGCGTATTTTAAAAAAATAGACAGTCCGGAGGTTCAAAAAGGGAATGTTAAAGCTATTGTTAAAGTACAAAAGAAAACCCAGTATTTTGAACTCGAATTTAGTTTGGAAGGAATTGTATTAGTTCCATGCGATCGTTGTCTCGACGACATGGAACAAGCAATCAACTACAAAGAAAAACTGCAGGTTAAATTTGGCAACAAATTTTCCGAAGAAGACGAAATCGTAATTGTTCCCGAAGCGGAAGGAGCCATTAATGTTGCTTGGTTTCTATACGAATTTATTGTTTTAAACATACCCATGAAGCATGTTCATGCCCCAGGAGAATGTAATAAAACAATGGTAACCAAGTTAAAACGACATATTACAAAATCCAAAGATGAAGATGATACTGATTTGGAAATTGAAGATGATGAAGATTTCGCAATAGATGATAATCAAATAGACCCGAGATGGGAAGGTTTGCAAAATATAGTAGATAACAATTAAATAAGAACGAAATGGCACATCCTAAGAGAAAACATTCGAAGACCCGTACAGCTAAAAGAAGAACTCACTATAAAGCTGAAGCTCCAACATTGGCAATTTGCTCCAATTGTGGCGCAGCACATATTTATCACACAGTTTGCGGTGAATGTGGCTATTACAGAGGTAAATTAGCAATCGAAAAACTTGCTGCTGTTTAACAAACAGGAGTTTGTTTATCTTTTTTATAAATTTTTGTTAAGCCCTGAGTACATCAACTTTGGGCTTGATTTTTTTGTACTTAAAATAATTAATTATGTCTCAAATTCATGCAGTTATCACGGGTGTCGGAGGTTATGTGCCGGAATATATTCTAAATAATCAGGAACTTAGCTCCATGATGGATACCAGTGATGAATGGATAACATCACGTGTGGGAATCAAGGAACGCCGGATTTTGAAAGAACCAAATACCGGAACATCATATATGGCTGTAAAAGCTGCGGAGGATTTATTTTCAAAAACAGGCACAAAACCTGAAGAAATTGATTTGATCATTATCGGCACTACTACTCCCGACTATGTTTTTCCGTCTTGTTCATCTATGGTTGCCGAAAAATTAGGCATTAAAAACGCGTTGGCTTTCGATTTGCAGGCTGCATGTTCGGGTTTCATTGTCGCGCTGACTAATGCTGCAAGTTTTATCGAATCAGGCCGTTTCAAAAAAATACTGGTCTTTGGCGCCGATAAAATGTCATCGATTACAAACTACAACGACCGTACAACAGCGCCTCTTTTTGGCGATGGCGCGGGAGTAGTCCTTATTGAACCGTCAACTGAAAAACTGGGCGTAATGGATTCAATGATATTCACAGATGG
>JAJFVH010000001.1 GCA_021371875.1 Bacteroidales bacterium | reverse complement strand
TCCCAAAAAAGCAACCGAACCCGCTCCCGGTGATACCGACACCGGATCCATCCAGATTTCAGCAGTTCAGGGAAGTTACGACAATCAGGTCAATAATTTGGATAAACTCATTCAGGCTCTGGTAAATACACCCGAGTATATGCCCAACGAACCCGAATTGAAAATCGAAACTCTCGAAAGCCTTTATAATGATTTGTCGGCAAAAAACAAGGCGGTTACCGATGCGCACGTCGTTGTAAGTAATGCGCGTATTGTCAGGAATGAAATCCTCTACAAACCACATACCGGCCTGGTCGATACCGTTTCCGATGTTAAAACCTATGTGAAATCCGTATTTGGAGCCACAAGCCCACAGTTCCGGCAAATTTCAGGATTAATATTCACACACAAAAAATAGCGGGTCACACCATCGCTTTCCGGTCAAAGCCACGGGATACATTATAGGTTCCCGTGGTTTTATTTTTACCTCCCTTACCGGCTTATACAGCAAGCTGAATTAAAAAACCAATTACCCCGAAGCTAAAACCGGCTCCTCCAACTATAACTATTCCCCCGTCGGATATAAATATCAGTACCCTGATTATAAATATTGCAACTCCATTAACATAGATCGCAATTCCATTAACACATATTACAACTCCGCCAACATAGGAAACGACTCTGTTAACAGAGTTAATAACTCCATTTACATATCTTCCGGCTCCGGATATAAATTCAGGCCATCCGCTTATAAAATACTAACACAAAGGTTCAAACCGCTAAAAAGGATATACCGCTGTGAAAGGACGGGCATCCCCTATCAAAAACGGATAGTCCTTTTCTTTTTTTCGTCCTGAAAAAGATCCGCCGGCTTACGGAGGACAAAAGCCAGGGAAAGGATCGGGGGTACTTTCTTCCCCCTTTATAATGTATAAGTCCTTACAATTTTATAACTTTGCAGCCCAAAACATTAAACATTTATACGCTGTTATAGATAAAAATTTGAAAAGACATAAATCTGCTCATAAATTTATTCAGTTGTTTAATCAATACAAGTCAGGGAATTTTTTAAATAGAAACAATAAGTAGTAAGTCAAACTTAGATAACCCATATTTTCCCTCTACTTAAAGAGAGGGGTCAGGGGGTGAGGTGATATGGATTTCAAATACGATATAATAGTAATCGGCGCAGGTCATGCAGGCAACGAAGCCGCTTGTGCCGCCGCCAATATGGGTTCAAAAACCCTGCTCATCACCATGGATATGAATAAAATCGGACAGATGAGCTGCAACCCCGCCGTGGGAGGAATCGCCAAAGGACAAATTGTGCGTGAAATCGACGCGCTCGGCGGGCAAATGGGTATCGTTACCGACCGCTCCGCCATTCAATTCCGCATGTTGAACCGCTCCAAAGGCCCCGCCATGTGGAGCCCCCGCTCCCAAAGCGACCGTCAGCAGTTTATCCAACAATGGATAAAAACAATATCAAATACTCCGAACCTCTTTATTTGGCAGGATACCGTCAAACAATTAGTCCTTGAAAACGGCGAAGTACGGGGGATAATTACAGCTTTAGGCGTTGAAATGAAAGCAAAATGCGTCGTCCTCACCGCAGGAACTTTCCTCGGCGGGCTCATGCATTTCGGTAAAAAACAACTCACGGGAGGTCGCATTTCTGAACCGGCTTCCCTCGGAATTACAGAACAGCTCATATCCATCGGCTTTTCTACCGACCGGATGAAGACAGGAACCCCTTGCCGCATCGATGGAAGAACAATCGATTTTTCTAAAATGGCCGAACAAATCGGGGATGATGACTTCCACAAGTTCTCATTTCTGGAAGAAGCGAAGCGGGAACTTCCTCAACGGAGCTGCTGGATTACTTACACAAATGAAACTACTCACGACGAATTGCGCAAAGGCTTATCGGATTCTCCCCTTTACAACGGGCAAATTCAAAGTATCGGGCCGCGTTATTGCCCGAGCATCGAAACGAAAATAATTACGTTTGCCGATAAAACTTCACATCAACTATTCCTTGAACCCGAAGGAGTCGATTCGCACGAATACTATTTGAATGGTTTTTCATCTTCGCTCCCATTACGTACTCAGATTGACGCTATCCACACCATTTCCGGGTTGGAAAACGCGCAACTTTATCGACCGGGTTACGCTATCGAGTACGATTTCTTTGATCCAACCCAACTAAAACATACGCTGGAAACGAAACGAATCCGCAATCTTTTCTTTGCCGGACAGGTAAACGGAACCACCGGATACGAGGAAGCAGGCGGACAGGGACTGGTTGCCGGGATCAATGCACATATCAATTGCCACGGAGGAACCGGATTTACCCTCGCCCGTAACGAAGCATACATTGGAGTTTTAATCGACGATTTGGTTACCAAAGGCGTGGATGAACCCTACCGCATGTTTACCTCGCGCGCCGAATACCGCTTATTGCTCCGGCAGGACGATGCCGATATGCGCCTTACCGGACGGGCTTACGAAATAGGGTTGGCAACCAAAAACCGCTTCGACCAGATGGAAACCAAGAAACAAAAGCAGGCGGCTCTTACCGGTTTTATCAAAAACGAATCAATCAAACCGGCTCAGATAAACGGATTCCTGGCTGCAAACGACTCTTCGGAATTAAAACATGGCTGCAAACTGGGCGATTTGGTGTTACGCCCTCAACTGGGAATTGAAATGCTGTCTGAGGTTATTCCGGCTCTTAAGCAGAAAATAGAAAAAATCGAAACCAGAAAAGAAGAAATTATTGAAGCAACCGAAGTGCTTCTGAAATATGAAGGTTACATTGAACGGGAAAAACTTATTGCAGAAAAGCTCCTTCGGCTCGAACATGTAAACATAAAAGGACGCGTAGATTACAATGCTATCCAGTCCCTTTCCACCGAAGCACGGCAAAAACTATCCAGGATCGACCCTGAAACCATCGGGCAGGCCAGCCGAATCCCTGGAATTTCACCCAGTGACATAAATATATTGCTGGTATTGCTGGGAAGATAACAGAATGTTTCACGTGAAACAAAAAAAGCTTTAAATTAAGTAAGTGACACACGGTTTTTAATCACGGGCTTTTTGTTGCACACAGGCAAAATGTTCCACATGAAACAATAAACGCGAAATACAACAGATAAATGAAATCCTCCGAAATACTAAAACAACAAGTAAACTCCCTGCCCGATAAGCCGGGGGTGTATCAGTATTTTAATATTAACGACGAAATTATTTATGTAGGCAAAGCCAAAAATCTAAAGAAACGCGTAAGTTCTTATTTCAACAAAATTCATGATTCGGGCAAAACGAATGTACTTGTCAAAAACATCGCATCCCTCAAATACATAGTTGTCGAAACTGAAGAAGATGCCCTGTTGCTCGAAAACAACCTCATCAAACAATACCAGCCACGCTACAATGTGATGCTGAAAGATGGCAAAACATACCCGAGTATTTGTATAACCGACGAGCCTTTCCCCCGCGTTTTCAAAACAAGAAATATTATCCGGAATGGTTCGCAATATTACGGACCGTACAGTTCGAATTATACAATAAACTCCTTGCTCGATATCATTCACCAGCTCTATCCTATACGTACATGCAGGCTACCTTTGTTTGAGCAAAGTATTCAAGAAGGGAAATTCAAAGTCTGCCTGCAATACCACATTCATAAATGCAACGGTCCCTGCGAAGCAAAAGAATCGGTGGAAGAATATCGCAAACACATAGAACATGTGAAACAAATTATCGAGGGTGATGCTAACGAAATAAGCAAAATTCTTTTTGGACAAATGCAGCAACTGGCATCTGAATATAAATTTGAGGAGGCTCACTTCCTGAAACAAAAATACGAACTCATAGAAGCCTACAAATCGAAATCGGTCATCTCGAATACCGTTCTCGACGACACGGATGTTTTTGCTTACGACGAAAACGAGAACGCTGCATTCGTAAATATCCTGCGTATTTCAAAAGGAAGCATTATACAGGGCTATACCATCGAGTATAAAAAACATATCGACGAACAAAAAGAAGAAATCCTGGCAATGGCCGTAGTAGAATTGCGCGAAAGGCTTAAAAGTAATTCGAAAGAAATCGTGTTGCCTTTTAAACTGGATTTTAACCTGAAAGGCATTAATACGGTTATTCCACAACGGGGAGACAGGAAGAAACTGCTCGACCTTGCCATACAAAACGTAAAGCAATATAAACTCGACAAGCTGAAACAAGCCGAGAAATTAAACCCTGACCAACGGGCTATCCAGCTGTTAAACAGCATAAAAGAACGGCTTCAACTACCCAAACTACCCATGCAAATCGAATGTTTCGATAATTCGAACATACAGGGAAGTGATGCCGTGGCCGCTTGTGTGGTGTATATCAAGGGAAAACCATCCAAAAAAGATTATCGTAAGTACAATATCAAAACAGTCGTGGGTCCCGACGATTATGCATCGATGAAAGAGGTTGTACGAAGAAGATATACCAGAATGTTAAATGAAGAATCGCCTCTCCCCGATTTAATCATTGCCGATGGCGGAATCGGTCAAATGGAAGTTATTCGTCAGGTTATGGAAGATGAACTGAAACTGCAAATTCCGATAGCCGGACTTGCCAAAGATGCAAAGCATCACACGAATGAAATTCTTTACGGTTTTCCTCCGAAAGTGGTCGGACTGAAACCCACCGACCTGCTTTTTAAATTCTTTGCCGGCATGCAGGACGAAGTCCACCGCTTTGCCATCACCTTCCACCGGGACAAGCGAAGCAAGAACCAGACAGCTTCGGAACTCGATACAATACCCGGAATTGGCGAAAAGACCAAAAACGAGCTGATAAAACATTTTAAGAGCGTAAAACGGATTAAAAAGGCAGAAATGCAAGAACTTTCGGAAGTCACAGGAAATGCCAGAGCATCAGTTGTTTATAATTACTTCCGGCGTGATTTGAAGCCCTGAGAATTGGATATTTAGAAATAACTGTACATTTGTAAGTAAATTTTGTACTCTCAATAAACAAATAGACAAAGTAGATTACTTAAAATAGATTACACAAAACAAGTAAAATAAAATTATACTTGTTGGCAAGATACTTGTTGGCAAGTTAAAATACATTTATGATATTAAAAATAGAATCCTTAGAAACGATAGATGCAACCGCTCAAAAATTTATTGACCGGATTGGCAATAATACTGTTTTTGCATTTAATGGAAAAATGGGAGCTGGAAAAACAACATTCATAAAAGCCATTTGCGAAAGGATGGGTGTGAAGGAAACTGTTAATTCACCCACCTTTTCTATTGTTAACGAATATGAAACCGCCGATGGACGGATTATTTACCATTTCGATTGTTACCGCATAAATAAAATACAGGAAGCACTCGATTTAGGAGCCGAAGAATATTTATACAGTGGCAACCTATGCTTTATCGAATGGTCGGAAAATATTACTCCCCTCCTCCCCGATACCATCGTAAATGTGGATATTGAAGAAGAGGAAAACGGAAAACGGAAAATAAATATAACCCCATAAAATTACAGCCCATAAATCCTCTAAGGAAGGCTTCTTCAAGAAAAAACATAACCAAAATTTAAAAAATGAAAAACAGAAAAAAACTATCGAAAAAGTCCACCTTCGGGGGATTGAAGGGGTCGAAGCACTCCATCATGGAACAGGTGAAAGCGGCGCGAAAACAAAGCCGCGATGAAGAAATTCAAACACATGGAAAACCGATTAATTATCGAAAGGTTATGGACAGCAAAAAGCAATATAACCGCAAAAAAAAATAAGGCAGACGACGAGGTTCTGCCTTATTTTTTAGTTTGGGTCTCGCGATTTTTAATCGCAATATTTTATTCAGCGATTAAAAATCGCTGTACCCCTATTACTACCAGATAGAAACACGTTTTTCAACAGGGACAAACATAGGATCACCGGCTTTGATGCCAAAAGCTTCGTACCAGGCTGCAATATGTGGTAAAGCGCCGTTTACACGATATTTTCCGAGTGAATGGGGATCGGACTTAGTCAACACCAAAATTTCTTCAGGACGGATATTTCCGGCCCATACATTGGCATACGAAAGGAAGAATCGTTGTTCCGGCGTAAAACCATCTACAACCGTAAGAGCTGCGTCTTTCGTAGCATTTTTAAATGCCTGAAACGATACCTGCAAACCTCCGTGATCGGCTATATTTTCACCTAATGTAAATTTTCCGTTTGCCTTTACCCCCGGAGCCACCTCGATGGCATCAAAGAAATCGGCAAGTCCTTTTGCCCGTACATCAAATTTCTTTTTATCATCTTCGGTCCACCAGTTTTTCAGGTTACCATCCTTATCAAACTGGCAGCCCTGATCGTCGAAACCGTGTGTCATTTCATGACCAATTACCACACCGATAGCGCCATAATTGAAAGCATCGTCAGCTTTCATGTCAAAGAACGGATATTGCAAAATTCCTGCAGGGAAACAGATTTCGTTAGTCGAAGGATTGTAATAAGCATTAACCGTTTGAGGAGTCATGTGCCATTCATCCTTGTCAACAACTTTTCCGGCTTTGGCAAACATGTATTCATTTTCGAAACGATTCGCCCGTTGGATATTGGCGTAGTACGAATCTTTATTAATTTCAAGTTTGGAATAATCCCTCCATTTGTCGGGATAACCGATTTTTACATGGAAGGTATTCAATTTTTCTATGGCTTTTACTTTGGTCGTATCTCCCATCCAGGCAAGTGCATTGATACGTTCGCCCAAAGATTCCTGCAGATTATGAACGAGTTTCAACATTCGTTCTTTGGATTCGGCAGGGAAATATCTTTTTACATACATCTGTCCTACCGCTTCGCCAAGTACACGATCCACTTTGCTTACGGCACGTTTCCAACGTGGCGATTGTTCCTGTTTCCCTGATAATGTTTTTCCGTAGAAATCAAAATTCTGTGCCGCTATTTCGTCGTTTAAATATGAAGCGGCATCATCTATCGTTTTCCATTGTAAGTACGCAATTTGGGCAGCTAACGGCTCGGAAGCAATGATATTTCCGACTTCAACCAACGATTCTTTCTGCGAAACACTGATTTCATTTATATTTTTAAGTCCGAGCGATGATAAATAGACTTTCCAATCCAGTGCCGGAACGAGTTTTTGCAAATCGTCAACCGGCATTTTATTGTAATTGGCATGCGGATCGCGAAGTTTCACCTGGTCATAAGCTGCTGTTGCCAGACGGGTTTCAATTTTCAGAACCGATTCCATGTTTTGTCTGGCCACCTCCTCGGGAAATCCGAAAAGTATAAACATCTTTACAATATGTTCTTTATATTTATTACGGATATTGGTTGTCTGCGCATCATTATCTAGGTAATATTCGCGTTCATCGAGGCTGATACCGCTCTGGTAAGTTTGAACGAGGTATTTTGAACTGTTCATAGGATCGGCATCAACATACACAGAGAAATACGCATCAACACCCGATAATGAAAGTTCAGGAATAAACTTGGAAAGTTCAGCTGTGGTTTTGATGGCGGCAATAGCCTTTAACTGTTCTTTAACCGGTTCGAATCCGTCTTTATTTAGTTTCATGCTATCCATAGCCAAATTATACAAATCACCTATTTTTTGTTCAACCGATCCCTTTTCCGCAGGTTTAGAAGCGATCCCTTCAATCAGTTCACGCAATTGTTTGCGGTTGTTCTCGGCCAGTTTATCAAAACTTCCGAAACGGGCATACTCTCCGGTCAGCGGATTGTTCTTCATCCAGCCTCCGCAAGCATACTGATAAAAATCGGTTCCGGGAACGGCTGTTGTGTCAAGATTTGATAAATCAATACCTGAAGACAGGTTTGTTTTATGGCAGGCAGTTGTCATAAGTGCAATGGAAATAATTGTTAATAATTGTTTTTTCATACAATTGACTTTTAAATGTTTACAGAATCTATAATTGCAAAAACTTCGTTCAGCGTTTCGGCCCGAAGCATGGCAATGCGGGTTTCTTTGAAGTTAGGTATCCCTTTAAATACGGGTGTCGCAGCCAAATGGCGGCGACTGTGAATAATCCCTTTCAGTCGTTTGTTGGATATTTCGGTAATGACCTTTTCAGTTAACGTGAAAGGATCATCCCCCCCCTCTTCATCATCCATATCCAACCATTTTACAGAGGCAATCACATGCTCTTTCAGAATCGCTTTTTGTTCTTCAAAAGTAAGTATTTGTTTATGTTCGCCGGTTCGGAAATATTGTTTTATTTCGGAGAATATCCAGGGTTTACCTATTGAGCCACGCCCGATCATAATGGCGTCTACCCCGTAGCGGTTGAAGTTTTCGAGTGCACGTTCGGGGGTAGTAACATCGCCGTTTCCAATAATCGGAATTTTCATACGCTGATTGTTTTTTACCTTTCCAATCAGATCCCAATCGGCTTCGCCCTTATACATTTGCGAGCGGGTACGACCGTGGATTGTCAACGCCTGAATGCCGCAATCCTGCAATTGTTCTGCTAAATCAACGATAATCTTGTTATCGTCATCCCAACCGAGGCGGGTTTTTACAGTTACAGGAAGTTTCACCGCTTTAACTACTTCGGAAGTAATGTGAAGCATTTTGTCAATATCGCGAAGCAGTCCCGCTCCCGCCCCTTTACCTGCCACTTTTTTCACCGGGCAACCAAAATTAATGTCTATAATTTCAGGTCGTGCTTCTTCGGCAATGCGGGCAGCATCAGCCATCGAAGCCGGATCGTGACCGTAAATCTGAATGGCAATCGGGCGTTCTTCGGGATATATGGTAAGTTTTTGCTGTGTGCGGTTTACGTTGCGTATTAAGGCTTCGGACGAAACAAATTCAGTATAAAGCATATCGGCTCCAAAACGTTTGCACAACAGGCGAAATGCCGGGTCGGTAACATCTTCCATTGGAGCCAGGAATAAAGGTTTATCAGGAAATTCTATGTCGTAAATTTTCATTTTTATGCAAAATTGGAGTGCAAAGTTAGAAATATTATTGATAATCGGCAATTACATGAATACAATAAACTCATTTTCAAAAAGAATTGTTCAACTAAAAATGAAAAATGATGTCGGATATTTTTGTTATTTTTGCAATCGAATTAAAACAATTCTAATAATGAGAAAAATAAGTGTTTTCTTCTTTTTGTTAGCTTTTATATTGCCGGTTATCAGCCAGGTTAAATATTCACCAGCCTGGTTTGGACCTAACGCTAATCCGGTTCCTGAATTTACGGATGCCCTGATTCCTGCTAAAACAACCATTAGTTTGATGGGCGACTATTACTTTGGTTTTGGCGATGAAACAAAAAACGGGTACTTTAAAATAGAAATTCCTCTCCTACCCGAGCGTGTTTCAGTTAAAATATGGACATCCGTTTTTGAACATTATCAGGTAACGGATGAATTACGTGCATTGCGTGGTATGGAAAGTCCTTCAGGTAAAGCAACCGGTGATTTTTATTTACAAACAAGGATATCCCTTTTGAAAGAGAAAAAAATGCCCCTGCAATTATTCTGAACAACACTTTGAAAACCGCTTCGGGAACAAATTTCAAAGAAAGGCGTTATTTTGACATGCCGGGATATTATTTCGATATGGAAATAGGAAAATCCCTTTATACCCAAGGGAAATTTATCAACGAAATTCGGGTGGTTGGAAATTTGGGTTTCCTTTGTTGGGAAACAACTAACAGTGTACAGGCAGGATGATGCGCCCATGTACGGAGGAAAAAAAATAATAATAGGCAATCCAAGCTGGAAACTTGAAAATACAATTTCAGGTTATTGGGGATGGATGCATACCAATCCGCATTACAGTAGCGATTACGGAGACGCGCCCCTGGTCTATGTTGTAAAATTTTCCATTTTAAGTGGTTGTATGGACTACTTTGCGCAATATCAATATGGTATAAAAGATTTTCCATATCATCAAATCAGGATGGGAATTAGCTTTCCTGTTGAAAAGTTGACACCAAAATA
>JAJFVH010000154.1 GCA_021371875.1 Bacteroidales bacterium | reverse complement strand
GATTAATTTCACCTGACTTTTTTAATTTATCGATTAAAGTTCTTATTGATTTTACAGACACGCCTAACATCCGAGCTAGATCATTGATTGAAATACTTGGATTATCATTTATGAGTTGTATTATTTTCTCGCCTTTTTCGTGCCCTTTTCGTGCCCTTTTCGCGCCCTTTTCGTGCCGAATTTCTATGTCATTTTGTCCTTCAGTTATTGTTTGACCAACCACATGCCCACCCACTTTTTCAAAAGCTATTCCTTTTTTTCGATAAATAGTAGTTACGAAAGTGTCGGTCATTTTAAACTCTGGTTCGGGCAAACCATATTCAACACAATGTTTTATAATATCCTGAATACCGGTTCCCATACGTTCGATATATTTAGTAAGATACATTGATTCGGCAATAAGCGGATTTCGGGGATAAGAGGAATGATCTTTCTTTAATGCTTCAAATGTCAAAGCCGGAGGTAATTGCCCCGGATTACGAATTTCGAGCCGGTCGGCAAAAAGCATGACTTGTACACTGGCCATACTATCATAGTCTCTATGTGCTATGGCATTTACAATAGCTTCTTCGATGGCAGCGGGTGGTATTTCGTAAGCTGTAGGAGCAACGGCACTCTGACTGCGAGTGCCCACAGCATAATCGATTTTTGACAATACAAAATTGACTGCCTGATCTACCAAATCAAATAAATTACCTTTATATACCTGATAGTATGGAATTGGTTTTTCGACATTTACTCCATGAAAATGAGCACATTTTACTTCCGATGTTATAAAAAACCGCTGTGGCTGAACTCCAAATAATAAAATGGCAGCATTCGAAAGTTTTCCTTGATTGTATAAATTCAAATGTGTCAATAGCTTTTCTTTAGAGGTATTGGCATCTAAAGCTAAACCTCTCTCTAATTTAGCTTTACGAAGAAACCAATCGATAATGATGTATTCAAAATCGGTAAAAGTTTGAGGAACTACGTTTTTAATAGTTTTACGAAGACCGACGGCGTTGTTGCGGTGGATAGTGATGATGGAGAGTTTCATAAATTAAGTTTTTTCCTAAATAATCTAATTCTCTTTAAAAATCTAACACTTATATGATTTTTAATTTTATTTTTTACTTTTACAATGAGTTTTTCTTTTTCATTATCTCTTATTCTTTTGGCATATACTACAGAATTATTGTAATTTTGCGAAGGTTCTACAATTTCAGGCATGTGATATACTTTGGCATAATTTTGTGTTAATAATATTCCACTTAACACAGCCTGATCATGCCTATGTTCACCATATTCATTTAATTGATAACAATCCTCTGAACCAAATGTATCAATCAACAAGTCAGGTCTTGCCCACATTACTCTGAACCAACTTTTTATTAATTTCAAAGTCTCTCTGTTCTTCTTCACAATGATAAAGCATGATTGGAATTGTGGCTGTTCTGCCCATTTGGTATCACCAAAAGGAGAAAAAAAATCAATCATACTTTTTTTTGTCCATCGTTTTATCAAAGAATTGCCCCAAGGATAAATTTCCCCTGTTCTGTATTGTTGAAATATACCATCGTAATTTTCCAAAATTTTCCAAAACTCTTCCCAACCTTTTCCTGGCATTATTTGATTTCCACAATCAGAATATACCACAACATCACCATAGCTTACTTTTTCTAATTCCCGATAAATTATGTACGGTTTCCAAATCCAGTAGCCATTACCCCTCTCTTCTGTTTGAAATAAAAATGAATTCTTAATTGAAGTTGGTAAATCTTTTGAACGATATATTTTTATATGGTCAAAAAATTTTAAATTTAGGGCTTCTTTTTTTAATCTTTTTCCGGATTTTTTATATGATTTTCCACCACCGTAAGAAATAAAATGTATCCTCATAAATAAATTATTTTAGAAATAGAAAACCTGCTCCTTTTTCATATTCAAATACATTACCTGTCATCGTGGGAAAACCGCCAGTATCTATTTGAATTGTATTTTCAAAAGTTAAATGATATGCGATACCGGGGTTGGTTAAATATAAACTTCCATAATAGGTTCCTTTGTTAATATTCTCCGGTAATATAATTTCATGATTAATCCTGAATTTGCCTTTCTTGGTGACAGGTGTTTCTCCTGTGTAATGAAAAGGGCTATAAAAAACCAAAGGAATTTGATTTTTATCAAACAGCCTGAATTCAAAAGCTAATCTTTGATCACTTATTAAAGAACCTTCAAATATTATGTTAATAGTATTGTTTTTTGAATTTAGTTGTATTGGATTCGAGGACTTACCATTAATCTCAATTTTATCTACATCAATATATGACGCTTTATAAGTTATACAATCTTCAAAGGATTTATCGGTTGTCAAATTTGTATCCAAATAGTGTGAAACGACATCATTGATTTCTCCTGATTTTGAAACAGTTCCATTTGAAAGTAAAATACCTGTATTGCACAACATCTTTATACTCCCCATATTATGACTCACAAACA
>JAJFVH010000216.1 GCA_021371875.1 Bacteroidales bacterium | reverse complement strand
AAATGTATAAAATTGAAAATTACCCGGCATGAGTAAGTTCAATACTACAAAAAGTGAATTCTAAAAAATGAAAACTGTTCAAAAAAATCGGTTTTGTAATAATCGAACAAAAAATATAGGACTTTATAAACAAACTCTAATTAAGCGAAAAAGATATATAGAAATTTATTACGCCATTTTTCGCATCCGGAATAGTGTAAGTTGTTCCTAACGTTGTTTGTTCTTTTCCTACTTTTGAAAATCCGTAATTGTAGCGCGCTCCCAGGCTGATTGCTCCGATATCGACCCCTGCACCAATTGCAATTCCGGTATCAAGCCGGTTAAAATCACTGCCATCTAAATTTTCTTCAAAGTCAAAACTGTTAATGTTTGCTTTGTTTGTTACTTTACTGCTGATCAGCAAGGCTGCATACGGACCTGCCTGGACATTAAAATTATCTGTAATGTTGACAACCAACAGGACGGGAACTTCCAGATAATTTAAACCGAAACGGGCAGTTCCATCTACAAAACTATTGTTGTAAGTTACTTCAGCGCCTTTGGTTGTAAAATATAATTCCGGCTGAACGGCTATATAGTTTGTAATGGGTAATTTCCCGAACAATCCAAGGTTGAATCCGGGTGTTATTTTAGACTTATCAGCGTCTTTTGTATATAAGTCAGAAAAATTAATACCTCCCTTAATTCCAAAACGAGGGGCATTAACTTCTTGCTTCTCGCGGGTTTCCTGAGCGAAACAGGTTGACTGTGTAAGTCCGATTAACAAAAATATGATTGCTATCAGAATAGTTGTTTTTTTCATTTGTGTGGTCTTTATAAATTATTGTAGGGTAATTTTTAAAATATCGTTTAACGGATTTCCCATTAAACGGTATTTTTTCATAAAAAACAGAAGATTAAAGTCCTTCAATAATCTTGTGCAATTCATCTTTTGTTTTTCCAAGTTTGATTTGCAGTCTGCCAAACATTTCGTCTTTCTTGCCTTCGGCAAACAGTAAATCATCGTCTGTTAAAGATGCAAATTGTTGTTTTAGTTTGCCTTTTTGCTTATCCCAATTTCCTTTTAGTTCGGTTGTGTTCATTTGTTTTTATATTTACTGTGAAAGAATTTTCACTCTACAAAGGTGCATTCTTTTATTGCCTAAAGCCTTACACAATTACATAAAAGAGTTACATCATTCACACATTGGTAGCAAACGGAAAATTTGCCTTTTATCAAACGAATTGTAGGCATCACATTTTATTAATTGTAGCGCCCATGATTGTGATTACCTTTGTTTTCCCTGTCGCTTGTACACGGATGATACCAATCTGATTACCGCCTGTATTCCGGTGATGAGCATGGTATCGGTAGCTATTCTGTTTTGTGCTGTCGGCGGTATCATTTTCAGTGGCGTTTTGGGCACCGGAAACACACGCACTGCCTTTGCCATCGAATTCCTGACCTTATTTTTTACCTCTCCTATGTTTATTATACCGCCATCATCTATCCCGTGGCCGTAGTATGGATGTCGGAATTCGTTTACTGTACCCTGATCGGCGGACTGGGTTATTTTTACCTGCTGAAAGGAAACTGGAGGAAGAAAGAAATCTGATGGAATTGCGTGGGATATTAAAAGAATGATTTTTCCCCCCTGTTACGGAATCAGGGTAATCGAGTAGGAAGTGAGCGATTAGTTCGCTCACTGTCCTCTCACACCACCGTACGTACCGTTCGGTATACGGCGGTTTCTTAATATACACGAACAGAGCGATAATAATTTGAGAAAAATAAGTAACCTGCCTTTTGTAG
>JAJFVH010000209.1 GCA_021371875.1 Bacteroidales bacterium | reverse complement strand
GTATAATCCCCGTAATCGTGATTGCCTAACACTGCAAATTTAGCACTTTTTGCTTTTAATTGCAAAAAATAAGGTTTCCAACCTTCTGTTTCCCCCGCAAAGTTATTAACCATATCTCCTGAAAATACTATTATATCAGGGTTTTGTTCGTTTACAAGTTTAATAACCGGTATTAATTTATTAAACTTTTTATCCCAACTTCCCAGATGTATATCCGAAAGTTGTAGAATTTTAAAACCATCAAATGCTGCGGGGAGATTAGTTATAGGTACCTGAACGTATGTAAGCTCGAAATTACGTGGCGTGATGTATGCACTAACCAGCATTGTTAGAACTGCAAAAACACTTAAAATAATACGGATAATATTGAAGTAAACGCTGTCGCGTTTGAATATTTTCTTAAATAAGAAATTCAGAAAATAAAAGATAATATGAAGTAATTTAGGGATATAAATTAGCAGAAAGAAAAAATACAGCCACATTATCCATGCAACTACCCTAAAATTCTGCATAGTTTCAAGCCCAAATTTTATATATAGAAAAAGAACAGTAAAAAAAATGGCAGGAATCAAATGCAGAATCACGTAGATAGGTTTTGCATTTTTACTTTTCAGTTTCAGATAGAAAAATATATCAGGGATGATAATCATCACCAACAGAACTACTAAAACCAAAGTGTACATTTTCATACCAAAAAAGTTGAAGATTAAAGCACAAAAGTAGTTTTTTTGAGCATTATTTTACAAAAAAGCATTACAGGATGGAATTTTTTTATATTTTTGTATTCTGAAAAAATACGTGAATTCCTTCATTTAATATGACGCAAATACTTTATTTTGCTATTATTTTAATACTCGTTGCCGATTTCGGTCTCGAACGATATTTAGCCCACCTCAATATAAAACATTCAAAAAATAAACTTCCTGATATTCTGTCGGATATATATGATGCCGATAAATATGCCCGCCAACAGGACTATTTTCGCTCTAATACACGCTTCGAAATGCTCACAAGCAGTTTTAGCTTTGCTATTATTTTTCTGATGTATGCTTTGGGCGGTTTCGGCTGGCTCGATCAGTATTTAACCATTTTTATAGCAAACGATATTTTCAGGACTTTAGTCTTTTTCGGTTTGTTATTTTTAGCCAATGACTTACTGACAACACCTTTCAGCTGGTACGATACCTTTGTAATAGAACAACGTTTCGGATTCAATAAAGTTACACCCAGAATATTTATTGTTGATAAATTAAAAGGATATGCACTTACAATTATTATCGGAGGTGGGCTTTTATACCTCATTATCAGCATTTACAAGCTTACCCCCAATTATTTTTGGCTGCTTGCCTGGTCGGCAATTACCGTTTTCAGCCTGTTTATGAGTATGTTTTACTCGGAACTGATTGTTCCGTTGTTTAATAAACAAACGCCTTTGGCCGAAGGAGAGTTGCGTACTGAGATTGAGAAATTTGCCGGAGAGGTTGGTTTTAAACTGAAAAATATCTTTGTCATTGATAGTTCTAAACGTTCCACCAAAGCCAATGCCTATTTTACGGGGTTGGGACCCAAAAAACGTATTGTACTCTATGATACCCTGATGGATAAAATGACTACTGATGAAATAGTGGCTGTACTTGCTCACGAAATAGGGCATTATAAACACAAGCATACGTTGAAAAATATTGTTATTTCACTTCCTTCCACTTTGCTTTTATTTTTCATACTTGGTTTAATGTTGAAAAGTGATACTTTGGCACAGGCTTTAGGAGGAAGCGCTGCCAATTTTCATTTGAACGTATTGGCATTTGGCATTATTTATTCACCCGTTTCACTTATATTAAATCTGATTACGAATCAATTATCCCGAAGATATGAATATCAGGCCGATAACTATGCTGCTTCACACGGATTTGGAACTCAGTTGATTTCAGGACTAAAAAAATTATCATCAACATCTTTGAGCAATTTAACGCCACATCCATTGTATGTGTTTCTTCATTATTCTCATCCGACATTATATCAACGAATAAAAAATATTACCACCTGAATTCATCAATGAGAATTTAATTATGCTATTAGGAATCATGGGCGCCATGCCCGAAGAAATGGATAAAATCATAGCTGCTATCGGTAATAAGGAAATTATTGAACGCGGTAGCCGAATATATTACCGGGGTGATTTATTCGGACAAAACGTAGTAGCTGTGTTTTCGCGTTGGGGAAAAGTTGCGGCTGCGACTACCGTTGTCAACCTGATTCTTGAATTTAATGTTGATCGCATTGTATTTACAGGCGTTGCAGGCGCCATTTCACCCGATTTGCATGTAGGCGATATAGTTATCGCTCAGCGACTTTTTCAACACGATATGGATGCACGGCCATTGATGCGTCGTTTCGAAATACCCTTGACGGGTAAAACATCGTACGAAGTTCCTCATCAAAACGTCGAAATCATGTCACGGGCAGTTCACAATTTTCTGAAAAACGATAAAGATTTCCGTAAAATTCTTTCGGAACAGAGTATTTTGCACCCAAAATTGCTTGTAGGCGACATTGCCAGTGGCGATTTATTCATCTCAAGTACAGCCATGAAAAATGCTTTACTTAAAAACCTGCCTTCGGTGGTTTGTGCCGAAATGGAAGGTGCGGCAGTTGCTCAGGTGTGCGACGATTACGGAATTCCATTGGTGGTCGTACGCGTTATTTCCGATTCGGCCGACGAAGAAGCACATGTTTCTGCCATTGGTTTTGTAAACCAACATGCAGGAGATTATTCCTTGTCTATTCTAAAAGAATATATTGAACTTATAAAATAATTACAATCAAATCAATAAATTCTAATATAAACAATTAATCATTTTTTTAAATTTTATGGAGAATAATATTTTCTTTTTGGTTCCGTTGGCGTCCATTGTCGCATTGGGCTTCGCTTATTACTTTTTCAAGCAAATGATGAAAGAGAGTGAAGGCACAGATACAATGAAAAAAATTGCAAAATATGTTCGCGAGGGTGCGATGGCATACCTCAAGCAACAATACAAAGTCGTAACAATTGTCTTTGTGATTCTAACTTTAATTTTTGCCATCATGGCTTATGTACTGAAAATTCAAAATCCCTGGGTTCCGTTTGCATTCCTGACAGGAGGTTTCTTTTCGGGATTAGCCGGTTTTATCGGTATGCGAACTGCCACCTATGCTTCGGCACGTACAGCTAACGCCGCACGACGTTCATTGAACGACGGGTTGACAATAGCTTTCCGTTCGGGTGCAGTGATGGGATTGGTAGTTGTAGGTCTCGGATTGCTCGACATTTCCGTTTGGTTCTATGTTTTGCAATTTGTTATCGGCGCTCTGGATAATACAACTAATTCTATCATTGCTGCCGATCCTTCCATGAAATTAATTACAATTACTACCACTACTTTAACTTTCGGAATGGGTGCTTCCACGCAAGCCTTATTTGCCCGTGTTGGTGGTGGTATCTTTACCAAAGCCGCTGATGTGGGCGCCGATCTTGTAGGTAAAGTAGAAGCCGGAATTCCGGAAGATGATCCACGTAACCCTGCAACTATTGCTGATAACGTGGGAGATAACGTGGGAGACGTGGCAGGTATGGGCGCCGACTTGTACGAGTCATATTGCGGTGCTATTCTTTCCACAGCAGCGCTGGGTGCTACTGCTTTTGCAGGTATGGGTACAACTACCCAGTTCAACGGAGTTATCGCGCCGATGATTATTGCTGCTGTTGGCATCATTCTTTCTATTGTCGGTATTTTTCAGGTAAAAGCCAAAGAAGGTGCAAACCAGAAACAATTATTAAGCGCTTTGAGCAGAGGTGTTAATACCAGTTCGGTTTTAATTGCTATTTTTTCTTTCCTCATTTTAAAATATCTGAACATCCCTAATTACACCGGAATTTGGGGAGCTATGATTGCCGGTTTATTAGGCGGAGTTTTGATCGGTAAAGTAACCGAGTATTTCACATCCGCAGGCTATAAACCGACTCAGCGAATTGCCGAATCGACCAAAACAGGTCCTGCCACGGTAATTATTTCAGGAATTGGTACAGGTATGATTTCTACCGCTTTCCCCGTACTTATTGTTGGAACTTCCATTATTTTAGCTTATTTGTTTGCTTCAGGTTTTGATTTTACCAATATCAGTATGGGACTTTACGGAATTGCCATTGCAGCCGTAGGGATGCTTTCAACGCTTGGAATTACTCTGGCTACCGATGCTTACGGACCAATTGCCGACAATGCCGGTGGAAACGCCGAAATGAGCGGGCTGGGAGAGGAGGTACGTAAACGTACTGATGCATTGGATTCGTTGGGCAATACAACCGCTGCCACAGGTAAAGGTTTCGCTATCGGCTCTGCCGCTTTAACAGCCCTGGCGTTAATGGCTTCGTATATCGAAGAAATTAAAATTGCGATCGCCCGTGTTCCGGAAAAAGCCGAATTGTTCTATCAAACTATGAATGTGGATGTCCATAAAGCCACCATTCCGCAAATGATGGAATATTTTCAGGTTAACCTAATGAATCCACGTGTGTTGGTGGGAACATTTATTGGTTCTATGGCTGCATTTTTGTTCTGTGGTTTAACCATGAATGCCGTTGGACGTGCAGCTCAAAGCATGGTGCAGGAAGTTCGCCGTCAATTCCGCGAAATACTTGGAATTATGGAAGGAACAGCCGAACCGGATTATGCTCGCTGCGTGGCAATTTCCACCAAAGGAGCTCAAAAAGAAATGTTGCTCCCTTCCATGTTGGCTATTTTAATTCCTGTTTTGACAGGTGTTATTTTTGGCGTATCAGGTGTTATGGGATTATTACTCGGAGGCGTATCCACAGGCTTTATTCTGGCAATTTTCATGGCCAATTCAGGCGGCGCCTGGGACAATGCCAAAAAGTATATCGAAGAAGGTAATTTCGGCGGTAAAGGTTCTGAAAATCACAAGGCTGCTGTTGTAGGTGACACGGTTGGTGATCCGTTTAAAGATACTTCGGGTCCATCACTGAATATCCTTATCAAACTGATGAGCATGGTTTCTATCGTAATGGCCGGATTAACCGTTGCATGGAGTCTATTCTAAATTACTGATTATTAATAAAAAAACCAGGTTTGCAATATAGAGACTTGGTTTTTTTATGTAATTTTAAAATGCCACGAATAAATGTTATAATATATATTATGTAAAATAGGAAATATGTTTATTCTCGACCTGTTCGCTTTTGCGTAAAAGGAAGAGCCGCGTATAAGTGGCTCTCCAATTTGTTGAATTAAATAAAATGATCCGCAAAGCGACCTGAATAGTTATGCCGTAGGCATATAATATCGGTAGAAAGACATTTTCACACACATATAACACCCCGTACGGGGTGCAACAAACGAGGGTGGGCGAATAATTCTATCGATATTAAATCCCTAACGGGATTGTAGGTCGGAATACGGATAATCATTTTAAATAACATACGGAAATTATTTCAACTACAAAATCAAAGTATATCAAACAAGTTTACAATATTCATTCGGAAATCAAACATCTTTTTAATATCATCAGCACTTTCAACTTTTCCGTCGAATGATTGTAAATAATTTATATACGTCTCCTTGATCTGATAAAAATTTGGATGTGAAGATAATTTCCTAAAAGCATCATTCGATAACATATTCGGTTCACGACCGAGACTTAACGCCGTCAAAGCTTCAATGATTTGTTCCGCTTTGTCCTTAATTTCCTTTTCAGTCATAATATATTGATTTTAAATGTTTTAATATTATTTTTCTTTTATATCAATAGTCAAGTTTAATTCATCCAACTGAGATTGATCAATTTTAGATGGAGCATCTATCATTACATCCCGTCCGGAATTATTTTTCGGGAAAGCAATGCAATCGCGGATACTGTCGAGCCCTGCAAACAATGAAACCAAACGATCCAAGCCGAAAGCCAAGCCGCCATGCGGGGGTGCACCGTATTGGAAAGCATTCATCAAAAATCCAAACTGAGCCTGAGCTTTCTCGGGTGTAAATCCAAGTAGCTCGAACATACGATTTTGTAATGCACTGTCATGAATACGGATAGATCCGCCGCCAAGCTCAACGCCATTGATTACCATGTCGTAAGCAGTAGCACGAACTTGTCCCGGATCGGTATCAAGCAATGGGAGATCATCTAAATTTGGTGATGTAAACGGGTGATGTGTAGCGTAATAGCGTTGTGTTTCTTCATCCCATTCGAATAGCGGAAAATCAATTACCCACAGTGGCGCATACACATCTTTGTTGCGAAGACCTAACCTCGCTCCCATCTCGAGGCGAAGTTCGCATAAGGCTTTCTGAGTTTTAACTTTATTACCCGCCAGAATCAAAATCAAGTCGCCTGCCTGTGCATCGAACATACCGGCTATTTGTTTCAAATCTTCATTTGTGTAGTATTTATCAATCGAAGATTTAAAAGTACCATCGGCTTCACAACGAATATAAACCAGGCCTTTTGCCCCTATTTGCGGGCGTTTGACAAAATCGGTCAGTTCATCAATTTGTTTACGTGTGTACGACGCACAGCCGGTTGCGCAAATACCTCCAACGTAAGGGACACTGTCAAAAACCACAAAATTATGGTTTGATACAGCTTTTTTCAATTCGACGAACCTCATATCGAAGCGAATGTCCGGTTTATCCGAACCATAATACTTCATGGCATCCTGCCAGGTCATACGTGGGAAAAGTCCGTTGAAATCAATATTTTTAATAAACTTGAACAAATGTTTAATCATTCCTTCGAATGTATTTAAAACATCTTCCTGTTCAATAAACGACATTTCGCAGTCGATTTGTGTAAACTCAGGCTGACGGTCGGCACGTAAATCTTCGTCGCGGAAACATTTGGCAATCTGGAAGTAACGATCGAAACCGGAAACCATCAGCAGCTGTTTAAATAATTGAGGCGATTGTGGTAAGGCGTAAAATTCGCCGGCATTCATGCGCGAAGGAACCACAAAATCGCGTGCCCCTTCGGGAGTAGAGCCAATCAGGATTGGCGTTTCTACTTCGATGAAACCCAATTGATCAAGATAACGGCGGGTTTCAAAAGTTATTTGATGGCGAAGAATTAGGTTGCTCCGCACATTATTACGGCGTAAATCAAGATAACGATATTTCATGCGGATATCATCGCCTCCATCGGTATTGTCTTCTATGGTAAATGGCGGAGTTTTAGCCTCGTTCAGTATTTGTAAATTTTCGACCAACAATTCAACTTCACCAGTTGGAATATTGCTGTTTTTATTACTGCGCTCGGCGACGGTTCCTGTAACCTGGATAACAAATTCCCGTCCAAGTTTATTGGCCTGATCGCAAAGTTCGGTATTGGTCTCGTTGTTAAAAACCAACTGGGCCACCCCATATCTGTCACGAATATCGATGAAAGTCATCCCTCCCATTTTCCGGGAACGTTGTACCCAGCCCGATAAGGTTACCGTTTGTCCTGCATGAGTAATACGAAGTTCGCCGCAAGTGTGTGTTCTATACATTTATGTAGATAATAATGAGAAATATATATCTAATATACGGTAGATACTTTATTTAACATACCAGTATATTTGTTCATTTTTTATGAAACACAAAAATACAAAAAAAACTCTATTACTAAAGTAGAAAATAAAAAAGATGCAAAGAATAAGTACTTTACATCTTTTCACTATAGTGCTTTTTATCTGATTAACCAACAATTACATCAGGGCTTATTTTTTTTACAAGACCTTTTAAAACATCCCCCGGACCAAGTTCGATAAACTCGGTAGCGCCGTCGGTAACCATGTTTTTTACCGTTTGTGTCCAACGTACGGGAGCTGTTAATTGAGCAATAAGGTTTTGTTTAATTTCGTTTGGATTTGTTTGCGGATACGCATTTACATTTTGATAAACAGGACAAACAGGAATGCTGAATGTTGTTGAATTGATGGCTGTTTGAAGTTCTTCACTTGCAGGCTGCATTAATGGCGAATGGAATGCCCCTCCAACAGGAAGTTTTAACGCCCGTTTTGCACCTTTTTCTTTCAACAGTTCGCAGGCTTTGTCGATACCTTCAATCGAGCCTGAAATAACCAACTGCCCCGGACAATTATAATTTGCAGGCACAACTATCAAACCCGTGATCGAATCGCAAACTTCCTCAACAACCTCATCGCTTAAACCTAATACAGCAGCCATAGTAGAAGGCTCTGTTTCGCAGGCTTTTTGCATAGCCATAGCACGAGCATAAACTAATTTCAAACCATCATCAAAAGATAATGCACCAGCTGCAACCAAAGCGGAAAATTCGCCTAATGAATGTCCCGCAACCATCTCAGGTTTAAATGCATCACCTAAAACCAACGCTGAAATTACTGAATGCAAAAATACAGCCGGTTGGGTTACTTTGGTTTGTTTTAAATCTTCCGACGTTCCTTCGAACATCAAATCGGTGATACGGAAGCCGAGAATATTATTGGCTTTTTCGAAATATTCCTTGGCTAATGGGGATTGTTCATATAAATCTTTACCCATTCCGACAAATTGAGCTCCCTGCCCGGGAAAAACATAAGCTTTCATGTATTTTTAATATTATAATTACAAGACTTTTATAAATATTTTATTCTAAAAAGTGTGCAAAGATAGTTATTTTAGAATAAATTTCATAATTATGTATTAATATTAAATTTACAATTATATATAAGCAATTGATTTATAAAATTATATGATTTATCAGTCAACGTTTTCAATAAATTTTCAGAAATGAACCTTTTCGACTAACTTTGCATTTGAATTACGCTCAGCTTATCGTTTTCTAAACTTTCAATAATCAAAAGTAATGGAACTGATCTTAAAATATTTTCCCAACCTAACTCCTACTCAGATCGCTCAATTTGAGGCACTTTACAATTTATATTTCGACTGGAACTCAAAAATAAATGTTATATCACGTAAAGACATTGAAAATCTGTACGAACGTCATGTGCTTCATTCACTGGCAATAGCACAAATTATCAATTTTAAAAATGAAAGTGCAATTCTTGATGTAGGTACTGGTGGCGGTTTCCCGGGTATTCCATTAGCCATTTTATTTCCTGAGGTCAAATTGACACTGATCGATTCAATAGGTAAAAAGATTAAAGTAGGAACTGAAGTGTCAAATGCTATTGGACTCAATAACATAGTTTTAAAACATGAAAGAGTTCAGGATGAAAAAGCTAAATTCGATTTTGTGGTAAGCCGTGCGGTGATGCCTTTGGAAGACCTGATAAAACTTGTTCGTAAAAATATTGCCAAAGAAACCAGAAACGCTCTTCCCAATGGCTTGATATGCCTAAAAGGCGGAGAATTACAACACGAAATACTGCCTTTTAAAAAGATTGCGGTAAGCTATGAAATTAGTGATTACTTTCAAGAAGAATATTTCAAAACAAAGAAAGTGGTTTATGTACCAATTTAGAAATCAAAATAAAAAGATAATACCACAAACACATTATTTGACTAAGGAAATTATATGACAATTAAAACATTTACATTCAGCCCTTTTCAGGAAAATACATACGTTTTGCACGACGAAACAAACCAGGCAATCATTATTGATGCCGGCTGCTTTAACGATGGTGAGAAAAGAACACTTAAAATATACCTTGAAGAAAACGAACTGATTTTAACGCGCCTGCTCAATACCCATCTACATTTGGATCATCAGTTTGGCAATAAATTTATACACCAAACGTACGGTATTAAACCGGAGGCTTGTGAGGAAGATGAATTCTTGCTTCAAAATGTGAGTATACAGGCTCGTTTATTTGGCTTGGCATTCAACGAAACAGCACAGGAAATCGGCAGTTATATCACCGATAATCAGGAAATAAAGTTTGGAAACACTTCTTTAAAAGCATTGCATGTTCCGGGACATTCTCCGGGCAGTATGGCATTTTATTCGGAGAAGGATGGCATCTTGTTTGCAGGAGATGTGCTGTTCCGGGGTTCGATTGGCAGAACCGATTTAGAAAAAGGAGATTACGCAACGTTAATCCGTTCCATACAAAACCGTTTGCTTCCCCTACCCGACTCCACTGTGGTTTATTGCGGTCATGGACCGGCAACTACCATCGGAGATGAAAGGGTAAATAATCCGTATTTATAGATTCTCAGAACGTAAATTACGCAAATCAAAAGAAAATGGTAAAAATTTTCCAATGCTTTGTGTAATTTACGTTCTACATTATATACAGGTTATTTTCAATAATAAATTGATAAACAGAAGGATGTAGCCATTGAGCTACATTTTTTTTCTGTGAAACAAATTCACGAATTTGCGTGGAAGAGATATCGTAAACAGGAGTATCAACTAATTTCATTTGCGGGTATAAATTGGCTACTTTAGCAAAATCGTACCCTTTACGAGGATATACGGTTACATCATACTTTTCAAGTATTTCATTGTAATTCTTCCACTTATCAAATATCAACGCATTGTCGCTCCCAATTATTAAAGAAAAAATATGTTTGGGAAAATCAATAACCAGTTTATTTAATGTATCGATGGTGTATGACGGAATGGGCATCGTAAATTCAACATCCGAAGCCTTAAGCTGTGGCTGATCTTTAATAGCTTCAATCAACATATCGAGCCGGAGAAATTCATCAATCAAATCTTTTTGATCTTTCAGCGGATTACAGGGCGAAACTACATACCACACTTCATCAGCTAATTTATTTTCAATCATGTATTTTCCCAGGTTCAAATGTCCGAGATGAACAGGATTGAAAGAACCAAAGAAAAGAGCAATGTGCATAATTGTTAATCTGTTGACTATAAAATAGATAAATAGACTTTATAATTTTACATCCCCTTTACGGCTTCGTCGCAGGCAAGAGGAACTTAGGATTTGATAAATTCTCGAATAGTTGTTTCCGCTTCTCTTTTAGCTTTTTCAAGGTTATCGTTCACAATAATTACATCAAATCTGGAAGCAAAAGTCATTTCAAATTCAGCCTTATCCACTCTTTTGGCTATCATTTCGGGTGTATCAGTCCCACGACTTTTGAGCCGGTTGAGCAGTTCATCAATATCGGGTGGAGCAATGAATACAGCCAGCGCCCTTTCACCAAATTGTTTCTTAATATTCAGTCCACCAACCACATCCACATCAAAAATAATATTATTTCCCTTGGCCGATATTCTGTCGATTTCCGAACGCAATGTTCCGTAAAGCAAATCGGGATAAACTTCTTCGTATTCGATAAATTCATTATTGGCAATTCTTTCCCGAAATTCGGCAGGGCTGAGATAATAATAATCAACGCCATGTTGTTCGGTTCCACGGGGTTTACGGCTCGTAGCCGAAACCGAAAATTCGAGTTGCAGATTTTCTTTTAATAAATGATGTACTAAGGTACTTTTACCTGCTCCTGATGGAGCCGAAAATATAATTAACTTACCGGACATAATACTTAAATTTGATTATCAAAGAAGAATTCATACCGCTTCCAAAGTCTTCTTTAAAAGGTTTGTTAGCACTATAAAACATTAAGTACCTGTTCTTTAATTTGTTCCAATTCGTCTTTCATTAAAACAACTATTTTTTGCATTTCGCTGTGGTTCGATTTTGAACCGAGCGTATTGACTTCACGCCCGATTTCCTGGGCGATGAACCCCAATTTTTTACCGGGCGATTTTTCGTGTTGCATGGTTTCGACGAAATAATCCAAATGGGTGCGCAAACGTACTTTTTCTTCGTTTACATCGAGTTTTTCGATATAAAAAATCAATTCTTGTTCCAGACGATTTTTATCGTAATCTATTTTATCAGAAAGGCTTTGAAGGTTTTCCTCAAGTCGCGCTTTAATTTTTTCGACACGTTCGGCTTCGTATGTTGCAACCTGATCGAGCAATTCACCAATGCGTGTAATTTTGGCATTAAACACATTCTCGAGCGATTTTCCTTCCTGAATCCGGAATGATTGAAGTTGTTCGATGGCGATTTTCATCGCTTTACGAATTTCAATCCATTCATTCTCGTCCATGTCAACCGTTTCAGTTTTCAGGGCATCGGGCAAGCGGAGCAATACATCGAACCAGTTGGAGGGCACCTCGATACCGATATTTTCGGACAATTGTTTGATTTGTTGATAATAACCAACCACAACCGACTGATTGATGAGCGTAACCGATTCTTTTCCAGAGTTATCGATGTAGAGTGCAAAATCAATCTTCCCTCGTTCAAGTTGCTGCGAAAGTTCGTTACGGATTTCTATATCTTTTTCACGATAGAGTCCCGATACTCTTGTTGAGATGTCAAGTTGTTTACTGTTGAGCGATTTCACTTCAACTACAATTTTTTTGTTGCCATATTCGCAGGTGGCTTTTCCAAAGCCTGTCAGTGATTGAATCATATCATTTTTTAGTTAGTTTGCTTCAATTTTAATCCTTCGCCGGACCACAAATAACGTTGCTATTCGATCAGATTATTTATAGTTTGCAAAAATACAAATTTAATTTTAAAGTATTGATGTCAGGCGAAAATCTGATATAAACTAACAAATGTCAGGAAATAAATGTCATTTTATAAAAATCAGATATATTTATGTTTTAATTTTAAAAAATTGTTTATACCTTTGTAAGCTTGATCGTTTTATGTCGTTCACCAATAAATTGAATTCAGCATATCAGCCTGTTGTTTCACAGCTTCAGGCTGTTTCTATATAAAAATTCAAATTAATAAAACATGTCTTATCATGGAAAAAACAAAGAAATTTCTATTACAGGAAAGCGAATTACCTACCAAATGGTATAACATTGTGGCTGACATGCCCAATAAACCGCAGCCAATGCTGCATCCGGGCACAAAACAACCCTTGAAACCGGAAGATTTATATCCTATTTTTGCCGAAGAACTGGCAAATCAGGAGCTAAATCAAACCGATACTTGGATTGAGATTCCCGAAGAAGTACGTGAAAAATACAAAATCTACCGCCCTACCCCATTGGTCAGGGCTTACAATCTTGAAAAAGCGTTAGATACTCCGGCACATATTTATTTCAAAAACGAAAGCGTCAGTCCTGTAGGTTCTCACAAACTGAATTCGGCGTTAGCACAGGCATATTATTGTAAAAAACAAGGTATAACCAATATCACCACAGAAACGGGCGCCGGACAATGGGGAACTGCTCTGGCATTGGCGGCTAAAATTTTCGGGTTGGAGTTGGCAGTTTATATGGTGAAAATCAGCTACGAACAAAAACCTTATCGTCGTTCGTTGATGCAAACCTGGGGCGCACAGGTGATTGCTTCACCAAGTATGTCGACCAAAGCAGGACGTAAAACAATCACAGAGAATCCCGGTTACCAGGGAAGCTTGGGGACAGCCATTTCGGAAGCCATTGAACTCGCTATGAGTACTCCAAACTGCAGGTATACTTTAGGCAGTGTTTTGAATCACGTGTCTTTGCATCAAACCGTTATAGGCCTCGAAGCTGAAAAACAAATGGAAATGACCGGCGAGTACCCTGATATTGTAATCGGTTGTTTTGGCGGAGGCTCAAACTTCTCGGGTATTTCGTTTCCATTTATGCGCCACAATATAAAAGAAGGTAAAAAAACAAGATTTATCAGTGCAGAACCTGCTTCGTGTCCCAAACTGACCCGTGGGGTGTTTCAGTACGATTTTGGTGACGAAGCCGGTTATACACCTCTGATTCCAATGTACACCCTCGGACATAATTTTGCACCGGCACATATACATGCCGGAGGATTACGTTATCATGGCGCCGGAAGTATTGTGAGTCAAATGATGAAAGATAAGATGATGGAAGCCGTTGATATTAAGCAATTAGATTCATTTAAAGCAGGTGTGCTCTTTGCTCAGACCGAAGGTATAATACCGGCTCCAGAATCAGCACATGCCATTGCAGCAGCCATCAACGAAGCGTTGAAAGCCAAAGAAGAAGGTGTAAGTAAAACCATTTTATTCAATCTTTCAGGACATGGTCTGGTGGATATGTCGGCTTACGACCAATACCTGGCCGGAGACCTGATTAATTATGCATTATCAGACGAAGATATTTCAAAAAATACAGATAAACTGGAAAAGATTGTATAATAAATTCTTCGATTACATGTAATAAAAAAAATGGTTTCTGGGTTTAGAAACCATTTTTTATTTAATTAATAATCAGTCACTTTTTCTTTCTTGTAATCGATATTGGTGATAAGCCGAAGCGAAGTATCGCGGGTTGTGTAACTCCATGCCCAGTTGAAAAATATTACCAGTTTGTTACGAACGCTTAAAATAAGCATAAGGTGTAAAAACATCCAAACATACCAAGCCAGAGGACCCTTAAATTTCCAAAATGGAAGTTCGACTACGGCTTTATGTTTTCCGATGGTCGCCATCATTCCCAAATCGTTATATTCATATTCTTTCAACTGATTTTCTTTGTTTTGCAATACCTTCAGAATATTTCTACCAAGGTTTTTTGCCTGGTTTATCGCTACGTTGGCTACCTGAGGATGTCCATGCGGGTATTTCGGAGTTTCCATATAAGCAATGTCGCCCAAAGCATAAATATTATCGAAACTTTTAAGTTTGTTTAACCTGTCCACCACATACCTGTTTCTGAGAATGTCTTCCTGCTTCAGTCCGTCAATTATATTTCCGGTAACCCCAGCAGCCCAAATTACATTTTTAGTGGGAATTTGTTCGCGGGTATTCAAAATAGCCATATTCCCATCATAAGAAGTCAACAGTGTTTCTGTTTTGACAATTACACCCATTTTTTCGAGATATTTCCGGGAAGCTGTTTTCGACTCTTCACTCATATTATTGAGGGTGTTTTTGCTTCCTTCCAACAGTATGATGTTGAATTTAGAAAAATCAATGTTATGATAATCTTTGGGTAAGACATTGTTTTTCAATTCGGCGAACGCACCTGATAATTCAACGCCGGTAGGGCCGGCGCCTACAATAATTATATTCATCCAAGCCTGTTTGTCTTCGGGACGGGCAAAGATTTCTTTTTCGAAACTGAACAGGATTTTGTTCCTTATATCGATAGATTCCTGCGTGGTTTTCATCGAAAAAGCATTTTCACTTATTTCTTTATTTCCAAAGAAGTTAGTCTTACAGCCTGTTGCAATAACTAAATGATCATAAGAAATTGACCTGTCGTAGGCGGTCATAAGCTTATTTTCTTCAGGCAGGATTTTCACAATATCAGCCATTCTGAAATCTATGTTCTTACTTTTCTGAAAAATTTTCCGAAACGGAAATGAAATACTTGATGGTTCGAGCCTGCCGCTCGCTACCTGATAAAACAAGGGTTGAAACTGGTGATGATTCTGCTTGTCAACCAACATAATTTTCAAATCGGCTTTACTCAGTTTTTTAGTAAGTTGCAAACCGGCAAAACCTCCGCCGATAATTACAACCTTATCTCCTTTCTTAATGTTTGCTAAACTCATATACCTTAAATTTATTTATACCCAATAAAACAAGCAATTGAGAATAAAGTTGAGAATAGAAGAAATTTTTCTTTAATTAATCGATTCCCGTTAAGGATTCCTTTGTCATCGGATAACTGAAGAGCATATCTTTTATAATTTAGAATTATTCATCTGTTCATCATAGAAAATAATTTAAAATAAAAACCATATCTTTGCATGGAAATAGCAAGCCGGTTTGTCGCTTTATCATTTTGATAAGGAGGAAAGTCCGGGCAACGCAGAGCACCATATTTCCTAACGGGAAGCTGTTCGCAAGAGCAGAGTAGTGTAACAGAAAATAACCGTCTCGCCTTTGGCGAGATAAGGGTGAAAAGGTGAGGTAAGAGCTTACCGGTAGCATTGGCAACAATGGTAGCCGTACACCTTATGGGTTGCAAAATCATGTATACCGGCGCATGTAGGATGGCTCGTCCGATGCCGGGGGGTAGATTGCTGGAGGCATAGGGTGACTTATGTCCAAGATAAATGACAAACGCTTTGCATAAGCAAAGTACAGAACCCGGCTTACAGGCTTGCTGTTTTTTTTTATACTGAACTTGATTTAAATATATACGGCTGTTATGTCCAAACTTATTGAATTCTTTAGTCATTTATATACATTTATCCGGTATGATATTTGGCGGATAACTGAAAATGAACTGACCAAAACGCGTAAAATCACCTACCGTTTTGCCAAGATTATGGTTTTGGCCATAAGAGGGTATATTGATGATAAGTTAGGTATCAGGGCTTCAGCCCTCACCTTTTCCATTCTTTTTGCCATTATTCCGTTAGTTGCCATCATTGTTTCCATAGCCAAAGGATTTGGTGTGGAAAAACTTATCGAAAGTTCGCTTCAAAATACTTTTATCGGACAAGCAAGCCTGGTTCCAACTGTCATGAAATTTGTGGAAAGGTATCTGGAAACCATGCAAGGCGGTTTATTTATCGGTATTGGCATTGCAATTTTACTGTGGTCTGTCATGAGTTTTTTCATGCAGGTAGAAAATACATTTAACAGTATTTGGCAGGTTAAAAAATCACGTTCTCCTGTTAATCAGTTTACCACTTATTTTTCAATTATTTTAATTATCCCGATATTGATAGCCTTATCAAGCGGCTTTTCCATCTACTTTAATTCTACTATTTCGCAAACGCAGGTTTACCATGTGTTCAGTCCGGTTTTAAAATTTAGCGTCAAATTCTTGCCTTATTTTATCAACTGGGTGATATTCACAATTATATACATAATTATTCCAAATACGCGGGTTCGATTTAAAAATGCTTTAATTGCCGGAATATCGGCCGGAACTGCTTTTCAGATTTTTCAAACCTTATATATCAGCGGACAGGTGAATTTATCAAGGTATAATGCGGTTTATGGTAGTTTTGCAGCTATCCCGTTACTTTTACTCTGGCTGCAGATTTCCTGTCTAATCGTACTTTTAGGCGCCGAAATATCCTATGCTTCGCAGAATATCCAGAATTTTGAATATGAAATTGATTCAAAAAACATCAGCCGACGATATAAAAATTTTCTGACATTATTCATTACTCACATTATTGTAAAGAATTTTGAAAATCAGGAACCACCCTTATCATCCGACCAGATAGCTACCAATTATAAATTACCCATCAGACTGGTGAATCAGATATTGACAAAACTGGTTGAAACCAAGGTGTTAATTGAGGTGTTTTGCGAGTCGAAGCGTACCAAAACATTTCAACCGGCTATCGACATCAATCAGTTGACTGTGAGTATTTTATTCGACAAGCTCGAATCTCATGGTTCTGAAGGTTTTTTGACTAATAAGAACGAATTACTTGACGCGTTTTGGCATAAAACACTCCAAATAAAACAAAAATCGGAAGATATGGCAGACAAAATCCTGATCAAAGACATATAAATCATTTTAACGTTATTTAGTTTTTTTGAATACGAACTATTTACAAACTGCAATTAATCAGTTTTTTATGAGAAAAAATAACACTAATGTGTACCCGGTTATTAATTTACCGGCAATAATTTCAAAATAGAATAAAACGCTTCAGTCAATATTGGAGCGTTTTTTGTTTTAACATTGAGACAGAATAATATGTAATTTACTCAAATTTACAATTAAAAAATTGTATCTTTGTCAGTCTTTTTTTTGATGACTTTTTTACATGAAACGAGTTCCGTTTTTTCGGGACAAATGCTACACGACCTTCGAAAAGCAATTATTTTTCATATAAAATACGATACAATGTTTTTGATGAAACGAGCCGGAAACAGAACTACTAATTAAAGATAATACAAACAACTCAACACATATCATGGGATTTAACGACATTTTAAAGAAAGTTTTCGGGAATAAAGCACAACGCGACCTGAAAGAAATAGAACCGTATGTAGAAAAAATAAAAGCCGCATACGAAATAATCAAGAATTTATCGCACGATGAGTTGCGTGAAAAGACCGAAGTGTTAAAAGTACGCGTTCAGGAATATGTAACTCCTGAACTCAACCGGATTGCCGAGCTTAAAGATTCTATTGAAGAAATGGAAATCGACCTGCGTGAAAAGAGTTACACCGAAATCGATAAACTCGAAAAAGAAGTTACCGACAAATATGAAACCGTGCTCGAAGAAATTCTTCCGGAAGCTTTCGCTATAATGAAAGAAACTGCCCGCCGGCTTACCGAAGAAAAGGAAATTATTGTAACTGCGAATGATTTCGATCGTAATCTGGCCACAAAACACGATTTTGTAACAATTGCCGGCGATAAGGCACATTATAAAAATGAATGGACTGCCGGAGGAAACCTGATTAAATGGGAAATGGTACATTACGACGTGCAGTTGTTTGGTGGAACGGTTCTTCACAAAGGAAAAATATCGGAAATGGCTACCGGTGAAGGAAAAACCCTCGTTGCCACCCTACCCGTTTTCCTGAATGCATTGACAAGAAAAGGTGTACATGTTGTAACCGTAAACGATTATTTGTCGAAACGTGACTCGGAATGGATGGGACCGCTTTATATGTTCCATGGTTTGACGGTCGACTGTATCGATAAGCACCGGCCTAATTCCGAAGAACGCCGCCAGGCTTATATGGCTGATATTACTTTCGGTACCAATAATGAATTCGGGTTCGACTACCTCCGCGATAATATGGCTACAAGCCCTGCCGACTTGGTACAACGCAAACACAATTATGCTATTGTGGATGAGGTCGATTCGGTATTGATTGACGATGCCCGTACTCCTCTGATTATTTCGGGTCCGATTCCTAAAGGCGACGATCAGCTTTTTGAAGAAATGCGCCCAAAAGTAGAACGTTTGGTGAATGTTCAGAAAACATTGGCAACTAAATATTTAGCCGATGCGCGCAACCTGATGAAATCGGAGGATAAAAAACAACAAGAAGAAGGAGCGCTGGCATTATTCCGTTCGTACAAAGGTATGCCTAACAATAAACCGTTGATCAAATACCTGAGCGAACAAGGTGTTAAGGCACAATTGCTGAAAACCGAAGAGTTCTATATGCAGGAAAACAACAAGAACATGTACATTGCTACCGATCCTTTGTATTTCGTTATTGATGAAAAAAACAAATCGATTGAACTCACCGATAAAGGTATCGACCTGATTACCGACAACAGCGAAGACCCTTTGTTTTTTGTGTTGCCCGATGTAGGTAGCGAAATTGCCGACCTGGAAAAAGACAAAACTCTCACTGCCGAAGAACGCCAAAACCGCAAAGATGAAATTAATCAGAGCTACGCTATTAAATCGGAACGCGTTCATACCATCAATCAGTTGTTGAAAGCTTATACTTTGTTCGAAAAAGACATTGAATATGTGGTTATCGAAAACAAGGTAAAAATTGTGGATGAACAAACCGGGCGTATCATGGAAGGGCGTCGTTATTCCGACGGATTACACCAAGCCATCGAAGCCAAAGAACAAGTAACGGTTGAAGCTGCAACTCAAACATTTGCAACCATTACACTGCAAAACTACTTCCGCATGTACCATAAGTTGGCAGGTATGACAGGTACGGCAGAAACTGAAGCAGGTGAGCTTTGGGATATTTACAAATTGGATGTAGTGGTTATCCCTACCAATCGCCCTATTTCCCGTAACGATATGCAAGACCGCGTTTTCAAAACAAAACGTGAAAAATATGTTGCTGTAATTGAAGAGATTGTACGTTTAGTTGAAGCAGGACGACCTGTACTTGTGGGAACAACTTCGGTTGAAATATCGGAATTATTGAGCCGTATGTTAACCGGACGTAAAATTAAACACAATGTATTGAATGCCAAATTGCACCAACGTGAAGCTGACATCGTGGCCGAAGCCGGACAAAAAGGGACGGTAACCATTGCAACCAATATGGCCGGTCGTGGTACTGACATCAAGCTTACAGCCGAAGTAAGAGATGCAGGCGGTTTAGCCATTATCGGTACAGAACGTCACGAAAGCCGCCGTGTCGACCGCCAGTTACGCGGACGTGCAGGTCGTCAGGGGGATCCGGGTTCTTCTGTATTTTACGTTTCGCTCGAAGATGATTTGATGCGTTTATTTGGTTCCGAACGCATCTCGGGCATTATGGACAGGCTCGGTTTCGAGGAAGGTGAAATGATTGAACACTCGATGATTTCAAAATCTATCGAACGTGCTCAGAAAAAGGTAGAAGAAAACAATTTCGGTATCCGTAAACGGCTACTTGAATACGACGACGTTATGAACTCGCAACGCGAAGTGATTTACAGCAAACGCCGTCATGCTTTGATGGGCGAACGTATTGGGGTGGACATTACCAATATGATTTACGATGTTGCCGAAAGTGTTGTTGAAAATGCTAAAAACAGTAACGATTATGAATTGCTGAACGAAGAGCTGCTTAAAGTATATGCCATGGATGCTCCATTCAACGAAGAAACTTTCAATTCGACCAGAACGGGAGAGCTCATGCATCAGGTAGCCGAGGCTGCACTGGCCACTTTCAAACGTAAAATGGATAAACTGTCGGCTATAGCTTATCCGGTTATCAAACAAGTGTACGAAAAGCAAGGACAACAATATGAAAACATCCTGGTGCCCGTTACCGATGGCAAACGGGTGTTCAATGTAACCACCCATTTGGAAACAGCCTATAAAACGGAAGCCAGGGAGGTTATTAAATCATTCGAAAAACAAACCTTGCTTTATGTGATTGATGACGAATGGAAAGAACATTTACGTCAACTGGATGAATTGCGTAACTCGGTACAAAATGCCAGCTACGAACAAAAAGATCCGCTGTTGATTTATAAACTCGAATCTTATGGTTTGTTCAAAGAGATGATTGAATCCATGAACCGCAAGGTTTTGTCCATCCTTATGCGTGGACAGATTCCTATCCGCGAACCGGAACAAGTGCGAGAAGCACGTCCCATGCAACGTATGGATATGAGTCGCTTGCGTACTCAGAAAGATGAAATTGCCGGTCGTGGTGTATCGCAGGATCCAACCAAACAGGATACCCGTGAGATTCAGAAAACGCAGCCTATTCATGTGGAGAAAAAAGTCGGTCGCAACGATCCTTGTCCTTGCGGAAGCGGCAAAAAATATAAAAATTGTCACGGAGCTAATTAGTGTATAGTTCTGAGTACTGAGACTGAAGTAAGAAAAATAAGAGAATGTTATAATATCTCAAAACTCTCAAACATCAAACTTTAATAACTGAAGAATATGCTTTTAAATTATATCACCTGGAATGTAAATCCTGAATTATTCAGCATTGGATCATTAACTGTTCGTTGGTACGGTTTGCTTTGGGCTATAGGTATTTGGTTGGCGCTGGTAGTTGTACAAAAAATATTTAAAAGCGAAAAATTACCCGATAAATGGGTCGACAGCTTATTTATATACACCGTAATCGGCACAATTGTGGGTGCGCGTTTGGGGCATTGTTTTTTTTATGAATGGAAGCCTCTGGCAGAACCTGTAACATTTTTGGGTATCACATTCACTTACGGCAACTATTATCTTTCGCACCCCTGGGAGTTGCTTTATATTTGGCGAGGGGGTCTGGCAAGCCATGGCGGAGCAATAGGTATTTTAATTGCCATGTATTTGTACAACAAGAATGTATCAAAGAAAGGATTTATATGGGTACTCGATCGTTTGGTAATTGGGGCGGCTTTGACCGGGGCAGCTATCAGATTGGGAAACTTGATGAATTCGGAAATTTACGGAAGCGCTACTACCCTACCCTGGGGATTTATTTTCGTGCGCGACGGACAAACCGAACCCATGCATCCTACCCAGATTTACGAAATGTTGTATTGTCTTGTCACTTTCGGGATTACCTGGTGGTTGTATTGGAAAAAACAGGCTTACAAAAAGACAGGCTTAATTTTTGGTGTTTTCCTAATCGGCATTTTCGGGACGCGTTTCCTGCTCGAATTTATCAAACTGAATCAGGAAGCTTTCGAAGCCGGCATGTTATTGAATATGGGTCAGGTTTTGAGTATTCCATTTATAATCTGGGGAATCTGGCTCATTGTCAGAAGTTCAAAAAAAGCACTTCCCGAAAAATAACAAGATCATTAAAGTAAACTTATTACCGTATCTGCATTGGGGATGACGGAATTCCGATTCCATCAAAAGTCTGAAAAGTAAGCTGATCTTATTTTGCCGGAATCAGAATCCCTCCCTTCGGTCGTGACCATTGGCTCCGGCATCCCATTAACCTTCTTTTTGCCGGAATCGGAATTCCGGCATCCCAAATAAGAACCTATGTGGTTTAACTTTAGTCATAGATAATTTTAAATTGAATAAAGTCTATTAATTAAGTGCCAATATCATGTCGAAAAACGCCGAAAACTCTTCGTACACAAGAGTAAAACCCTATAACGAAGATGAAGCGAAAACAGTCCAGCTTTCGCGTATGTTCAATACCATTTCGGGACAATATGACAAATTCAATGACCTGATGTCGTGGGGAATGGCGCGTGTGTGGCGTAAAAAAGCATTGCTTAGTCTGAAATCTTTCGACCCGAAGAAGATATTGGATGTAGCCACCGGAACAGGCGATTTTTCAATTAATGCTTTCAAATATCTCCGGCCCGACAGTATTATAGGTGTAGATATTTCGGATCAAATGATGTCAGTTGGTCATGAAAAAATAAAAAAGGCAGGGCTTGGTAAAAAAATTCAATTCGAAATACAGGATTGCTCCACGCTTACATTCCCCGACAACAGTTTCGATGCCGTTATTATTTCGTTTGGTATCCGTAATTTTGAAAAACTCGACGAAAGTCTTCAACAAATCCGCCGTGTACTTAAACCGGGCGGACATTTGCTTATTCTGGAAATGAATGAACCGCAAAAAGGATTGTTGCTGAAAGGTTATCAACTCTACACGCGTGTTTTTGTGCGTATGACTTCGAGATTTCTTTCGAGCGACAGTCGTGCTTACGATTATCTGACCGCATCGATGCATGCTTTCGCGAGTGGGGAAAAACTGATTGCTGTTTTAGAGGACAATAAATTCAGTGTAAACAAGTACAAAAGCTTCACTTTCGGTGTGTGTAGTATGTATCTGGTGGAAAAACAATGATGAATACAATTGTCTATCAAATAAAATCACTACGATCTTATCCAGGTCAACTTATGCCACACAATTTCAAGTGGTCCTTGTTTATGGTTTTTCATCCACCATTTACTGAAAATTCCCTGCAAAACAGCCAATGTTATTCCTATCAGTATACTATAAGTAGCTCCGGTATATTTGTATAGTCCAAGTCCAAAGCCGTAGTAAATAAACGAGCCTATAATGGATTGCATAATATAGTTCGACATACTCATGCGACCGTAGGATGAGAAGATATTCAATATTTTATGAAAAATATTTGTCTGGAATAACAAGACAAATCCCGAAACCAACACCAGCGTAAATGCCAGATTCGACCACGTACTGGCCATAGTTTGTAACGGATGATGTACGGCTTCGCTTGTTATCCAATGAGAAATATTATTTTTGGAAATAAACAAAGGGATGAAAGCAATGGCTGAAATTATAAACGTATTCAACCAAAACTTTGAATTTGTGGTACTGTTTGCAAAAAGAGCCTTTCGTCCGGCCAGCATACCCAGCATAAACAATGATGCTGTTTGGAAAACACGACCCGCCTCCCAGGTCCAATACAACACAGCTGTTTTGCCATTTGTCAGATTACCTATCCAGGTATTCACGATAGAATTGCCGGTGATATATTCACCCGCTTTACTAAAATACACCCACGAAGCCGGGTCCGGCATTTTCAGTTCCGGATGTTGAATGCCATAAATCAGATTATAAATTTCAAAAGGTTGAAGCATAAATATCAAAGCAATCGTAAAAACCGCTTTATTACTCAATTTAGCAACGGGAATCAACACAAAACCCAGTATGGCGTAAATGGTAAGTATATCGCCTTCGTAAAAAGCCGAGTTGATAATGCCAAAACCCAACAACAGCAGTAATCGCCAGGCAAATCGACCACGAAAATCTTTACCTTTCCTGGCTTGATTATCAGATTGGATAAAAAAAGTAAGCCCGAAAAGCAGAGCAAAAATTGCATAAGATTTTCCGCCGAAAAGAAAAAACATCGTATCCCAAATACTTTTGTCCAACGATACCATCCAGGCCGGCAGTCCTTCAGGTGTGTAATAAAAATCGAAATGTTCGATGTTATGCAAAAGCATAATGGAAACAATAGCAAAACCGCGCAGCGCATCAACTACGTGAAGACGGGATGATTCGGGCATAATAAAAAAATATGTTTTTTAATAAATATATTTTAGATATTCAATGTTTCTCCTTAGTTTTTTACTGAGAATAAGTAATAGAATTCAAATAATGTCGTATTTCTTTATTAAAAACAAAAAAATGGAACGCGGATTTTCGCTGATTTAGCGGATACAAAAAACGGATTTATATGTCGCTTTCAGCGATATGATTTCCAGATATTTGCATTTTA
>JAJFVH010000192.1 GCA_021371875.1 Bacteroidales bacterium | reverse complement strand
CTACCGATGCATTGTCGTAATCCGAAATTGCTTTATCAAGGTTTTCTACCCATTCATCTATATTGGGTTCATCCCAGCTCTGCTGCATCACACGGTGGAAGTTTTTCTGTGTGCGTTCAAAATAAGTCTGCCAGTGATTTGCGCCCGAGCCACCCAGACCGGGAACAATAAAATAGTTTGTCATATCAGTTATTTTTCAGGTCATCCGTCCGTTCTCCTATTTTTACATTCGGTCCGGATAACGATACAAAAATCCTGATTTTTGCTGACAACCACAATCACACAGATAAGGTAAATTTATACCTTAAATAAGGTAGTACTGTATTAACCCCGTTTTGGCGTTTATTCCTTCAACAAACAGATACGACATATTCTTCTTAATTCTACTTTAATACATTAATTAAGTCCCTCCGGGACTTTAAGGGTTATTTGTCTCCCTGTTTTTACCAATATGCTCGTGCCTACGGCACTTTTTTAACCCTCGTAGATAGAGGTTTGATATTGGTAAAAAATAAGTACAATTCCTACATACAAAGGGGAGGGACGTAATATATCTATAAATTTCTAATCTGTCAAAGTAGAATTAATACAACAGCAGATATAAAAACAAGAAAGAGGACGTATCAAAAGCAAGAAGAACGCAAATTTAGCTACGCCAACCGTTGGTTCGCGAACAACCGCAAATTTACACAAATCATAAATGGTTATTTCTCAGGAAAATATTCAAATAAGATACAGTGTGATTTGTGGAAATTTGCTTAATTTGCTTTCAAAAAACTCTTTTGATACAACCTCTTCTAAGTTAGTTTTACTATTCTCAGAGGAGAGCATCGATATGTTTTTCGAGTTTGATCAAATCTTCCGTAAACTTGCGAATGCCTTCGGCCAATTTTTCGGTAGCCATGGCATCTTCGTTCATCATCCAACGGAAAGTTTTCTCATTCATGTCTATCTGTTTTATCTCCAGATTCGCGGAAATCTCTGGCTTTAGTTTTTTATCCAACACGGCTTCCGTATTTTCCAGTTCTTTGAGCAACGAAGGCGAGATAGTCAGCGCATCGCAACCAGCCAACTCAATAATTTCACCCACGTTTCTGAAACTGGCTCCCATAACGGTCGTATTGTAGCCAAATTTTTTATAATAATTGTATATTTCGGTAACGGATAATACGCCGGGATCTTCAGCAGCCGGAATGGACGACACGCCACGGTCTTTTTTGTACCAGTCGAGAATTCGTCCTACAAAAGGTGAAATCAGCGTTACTTTAGCTTCGGCGCAACCAACTGCCTGCGCCATCGAAAACAGCAAGGTCAGATTACAGTGAATACCTTCCTTTTCAAGTATTTCGGCAGCCTGTATGCCTTCCCAGGTCGATGCCACTTTAATCAGCACCCGCTCCCGCGAAATACCGTTGGTCTGGTAAAGTGCAATCAATTCACGGGCTTTGACAATGGTTCCTTCGGTATCGAACGATAAACGCGCATCCACTTCGGTAGAAACACGTCCCGGTACAATTTCCAGAATTTTCAGTCCGAAATTGACCGCCAGTTTATCCATAGCACGTCCCAACTGCACTTGTTTGTCGGTTGAAACACCCTTGGCATAACCGATTGCATCTTCTATCAGCGATTTGTAACGCACATCTTGCGATGCAGCATAAATTAGCGAGGGATTGGTAGTGGCATCGATGGGTTGATAAGCCATCATCGATTCGAAATCGCCGGTATCGGCTACTACTTTTGTGTAAGTTTTTAGTTGTTCAAGTAAATTCATGTGAAAATAATTGTTTTTTAAAGGTCACATGGAACTCGTTTCGCCTTTGGCGTAAACTCGTTTCATAATATTTTATTTCAAGTGAAGTTATACATTATCAATCTAACCCATTTGGATACAATTTTGTTTTAAAACATTTTTCTATCAGCCTATCTGATTTTTTTATCTATTCTTTTGAATTAACCATCCAAGATGAAAAAACATTGATATAATCCCAAAAAGACAGAATTAAATATTCCGGAAGTTTGGTCTCGAGCAAAGCGATACGATAACATTCGAGCCAGGTAACCCTACCTTCCGGGGTAATTGTAAAAGGGTTATGGCGGTTGATCAGCATGGGGCGTCCACGGTTTTGATTAAAATAATCAGGACCGCCGCAAATCTGAATCATAAAATCAGCCGAGCGTATTTTTGCCTTTTCAAACTCCTGATCATCTTCAGGAAATAAATGTTTTATCGAGCTCTGCCGTAACAAATCATAATGCCGGCTCACCATTGTACGGATGCCGGCTTCGCCAAGTTCATTAATAAAATCAGGGTGTGGTTTAGTAACCTCGGGACGCGCCCCTAACGGATATGTATTTATTTTCAGTTCCATTTCAGTTTTTTATTTATCAAACTAATTTGAAACAGTTTTTGTTTATCGCATTAACTTTTATCAACTGACTATAACTAAAAACGACCCTACCGCAACAAAGCAACAGGGTCGGGATATTTATTAAAGTTATTGAATCCGATTATTTTATCTCACCGCTGCCGATACAAATCTTTGCATCTGCATCATACACCACGCCAAATTGCCCGGGCGCTATGCCCTGCAACTTTTCGTTGGAAATAATGCG
>JAJFVH010000188.1 GCA_021371875.1 Bacteroidales bacterium | reverse complement strand
AAAAATAACAAATTGGATATGTGTAACAAGACATTTTTTAATCAAATATTATATTTCACTGATTATCAACAATATTAAAAATAAAACCACCGACATAAATGCAAAATATGTGCGACGACGTCGCACCTGCACAGATGTTGTACACCATAGTAAAAGACTACACATACATACTGACAGACTTTATTGAATTAAAGACATATTTGAATTATATCGAATTATTATGAAAAGAATCTTTCACTACTTCCTTTTGACACTTGCAATTGTTTCGTGTTCCAATGCAAAAGTTTCGGTTTCTGACAAAAAATTTCCACCAATAAGTTTAATAAACCATTTCGAATATTTTAGTGGTGGACATGAATTTAATCAATTGGGAACGGCATTTTTACTAAAATACAAAAATGACACTTTTGCAATTACAGCTAAACATACTCTCGCCATACTTAAACCAGACAGTTTGAAAAATCTTACACTGGAAAATTTTATAAAAGTCTGGACTATGAGTCCATTAGATGAAGAAAATGAAATAGTTATTGTTGACAAGCTATTAAACGAGAATAAAAATGAAAGCTTAAAAACTGAATCTCTTTACGAAAAAGATTGGCTGGTTTTTTCAATAAAAGAAAATAGAGCAAATGTTATTCCTCTTGAATTTCGGGAAAAACCATTAGTAAAAGGGGAAAAACTTTATGTAGTTGGTTGGACTCGACACATGAAAGAAGGTAATCAGCGTGTTTATGAATTTGAATTCTATAAAACTAAAGGGACTCATCATTTAATGAAGAAACTTATAATCCCTGAAAAAATGGGTGGTTTGAGTGGAGGGCCTGTTGTTGACGAAGATGGTAAATTAGTTGGAATTGTATCAAATAGTGAATTTAGCCTTTTTACAATGGAAAAAATGCTCACTGCTGTAGGTACGGTTGATTTAAAAGATTTCTTGGACAATTATCTAAACAAATAGGACAAGAGGTAATTTGTTAACTCAATAAACTACGGTGTACAACACACAATATAGCCAATAAGGGTTTCAGTGGTATGCGAAGGGTTGTAGCCCGCTTCAACTTTTCATGTAACCTGACAGGAAATCGCCCGCAATCCCTTACTGGCCATATTGTCAACGTTAGGCGGCATTCTAAAAAAACAAACCAAGTCTTTGCTTTTTAGACAATTAGACAGTAAACAAGTAAATATATTCGACACAACTATAGTTGACAAATAAAATCGACATTATGAATTTAAGAACTTTTATATCATTAATTGCTTTAATATCTGCATTAAATGTATATTCACAAATAGAATTTAGTGGAATCGTCGTAGACAAAGAAAATAATGTTATGATTGGAACTTCCATTACTGAAACAACAACAAATAATAGAACTATTTCAGACAAAGATGGTAAATTTAAAATTATAGCACAAAACAGCTCTTCTAAAATTAAATTTGAATATATTGGGTATAAGACTCTTGTTGTTAAAATAGACGCCGTTAATCAAACAAATTACAAGGCAGTATTAGATGAGAAATCTCTCGACAATGATTTTGTAATGATTGCACCTCTTCCGCGTGGTTTTGGAATTGGTTATTATGGGTTAACTTCAAATCAGCCCTTAGGTTTTCAGTTAAGTTACTGGACTGACGCAGGGAAATTTCGGAGTTACTTTAACTTTGCAACAAGGAATCTGGAAAGTAATTATTATGATTTTGAAATTGGTCCTTATGGACTTAGTTATTATGGCATTGAAAAGTATCTAAGTCCTTATTTGAAAGGAATAATCCTTCAAGAGAATAATGTAGTCAAATCAAAAACATTATTGTGCGACAGAATATGTATTTCAAATAGCGTAATTCATGCAGGAATCGGTGTTGAAACCACGACAAATATGTCAGGAAAGATTATTTTTCTAGCAGGTCTAAAACAGTATTTAAATTTTTTACCTCTAAATCCTTTTTTCAGTACTTCAATTGCGTGTGACTTTTTATTTAATGGATATAGTTTTGATTATATTAGTGGCTTAAACGTTGAATTTTATAACAGGAATTATAAAAATATCTCTGTTGGAATTGGTTATCAATCTATTTTCAATCAAAAAGACTTTGTTTTAAACCTAAACTACAAACATTATTTCACGGGAAAAAGGAAAGAGAAAAAATAAATTAATATAACTCGAAAAAAGAACGACCGCCTAATACTTAGGCTTCCTGCGGTCTGAAAGACCCAGCAAGGAAGCGTCGGTTGAACCGTATTCCCGGCTGAGCTTCGGGTGATTCAACGAGCGTGGAGAAGGAGAAGTAATTTTTATTATGGAGAAAGCGACCGGTTTTGATAAGTTGTCGCAGGAAGAAAAAGACAGAAAAAGAATTAAGCGAGCTGATGGAAGTTGATTTTCGACAACAGTACAGCTAAAAAAAGAGAAGAAAACAAGCAGAAACAGCGGTTTATCCCGTTTTTACGGGTGTGTTTGCTACAGAATAGGCAAAGCAATGACCGTTCCCCCCGCGCTCCTGCACGAATTTATCGCGTGGGAAAAACAAGTAATTGATTTAATAATGCCACACGAAAGGATTCGTGCGGCAGCATGGGTTAGTCAGAAGCGAAAAAAAGAAAAAAAACTGCTCGCAGAAATAATTTGCAACAATAAAAATCAAATATAATTTTACGACATATTAAAAACAAAAATCAAAGATTATGAAAGAATTAAAGGAAAAACAATTGAAATTTTATGCAAATTGGAAAAAACGAAGAAATAAAAAGTTTCAGTTTATCTTTCTACACGGAACAGTATATTGGGGCATTCCGACTGGAATATTATTATTCTTGTTTGACAGTCATTTTTCGACAGAAAATATGGATTTAACTAGGTTTGTAATTACAATAACTATCTTTAGCATTGGAGGACTATTCTTTGGACTAATTCAGTATATCGGAATAGACAAACGATTTTTAAACCTAAATAAAGACAATAAAATTTTCAAGGAATAAGAATTTTGAAAACTGGGGAAGTTTGGAATTACATGAGAATATAGTAATTAACAGGGAAGACAAAGAAATTTCAGTCTTTATCAACTCGAAAATAAAAATCTGTTTGGATAAAATAAACGTACTATAGAACATTAATAAAATTATGGAGAAAAACGACTTAAGACTTCTATTATCAATAGAGGACAGAGTAATTGCAGTGGATATACAGAACATTTTGGAAGAATCTGATATCTTTACGATTTTAGTTTCAGACAATCCTGCTTCGTCAATACTAAATACATATACGGGATTGAATCCCATAGAATGTGTTGACATACAAATAAATAAAAATGACTATCAACGAGCAATTGAAATACTTATTGATAGTCCGTATAAAGAATTATTAGATATATAAATCCTAATCAACTCGAAAATGAAAAACCATTTGAAAGTTGAAATGATAGTAAGTAAGATTAAATGTTTTCATATTTTTGAGCAAGTGTTCTACTTTTCGTCAGGAATGAAGAAAGAAAAAGAAACGCTTCGCTCTAAATTTGAGACATTTGCGTTTTTCCGACAAAGTTTGAAAATTGGATACGACATTAAAAAAAATCGCCTAATACTTATGCTTCCTGTGGTCGGAACAGCTTGTCCCGCAATGGCGGGAACCCAGCAAGGAAGCCTCGGTTGAACTTATTCCCGCTTACAGGAGGGTGATTCAGCGAGCGTTAAGAAGAAAAAATGTATCTATGGGAAAAGCGGCAGGTTTTAGCAATCTCGCAGGGAAGATAAAAGAGAGAATCCACGAGCAGAAAACTGTTTATAGCGATAGGACAAGCACAAAAGAGCAACTCAAATTCCAATTAGCAAGCAAAAACCGCAGTTTTTGTTTGGTTTAAGGCAAAGCAATGACCGTCCCCGTATTCTGTGGGGCTTGAGAGGCAAAGAATTACAGATTCACGTTGTTGCTTGGCGAACGGAGTATTCGACGTCCTGTCAAAAAAAACAGGTATTTACCTTCATTTCCAATATGTTTAAGCATAGCACGGAAAGTAAGTCCGGTAACAGGAACAATACAATAAAGGTGCGGATGAAGGCTCAGTTTTTGCCCCTGCCTACCAGCAGGCAGGCCCAGATATGGAGTACGCAGACAGCGCCTGTTTCCACTCCGTAGTGCGAGTAACCAAAACTGCGAAGACTTGTTCCGAATTATCGGGAAGTAAAGGAAATGTGGTTACACAAAAAAACTCCGGATGACAACAGTTGTCCGGAGTTTTTTATATCATACATATTTTATGCCCCTGCTCTCTCTAAAGCCGCGTTATTTTAGATTTAATTCAAATGATTACAGAGTAGGGATATCCCTAAATTAAACTGTTGCAGAAAAAAAACATTTTTATGCTTATTTGAAAAATTTACCGGACAACAACAATAAAATCCAATATATTTTTATCAGGAGTTTCTGCCTGTAATCATAAAAATTTTTTACTATATTTGCACCGAAAGCCTGAAAACATGAACTTTAGATGCTGTATTGCTTTCTGTCTGGGTCTGTTTTTTGTCTCCTGTACCAATCATCACGACCCACTGAACCGCTCCGAACAATTAATGGAAACGGCTCCCGACTCTGCACTGCAGATGCTCCGCAACATTTATCCACAGCAGCTATTCCGTCCTTCGCAAAAAGCACTATACGCGTTGTTATACAGCCAGGCGCTGGATAAAAACGAGATCAGGATAGAATCCGATTCATTGATCAGTATTGCCACCGATTATTACGATGCCCGCGAGCCCGAACGTGCTTCATATTCCTGGTTTTACAAAGCCAGGTGCGCCAACAACCGCGGTGATGCCCGCATGCAGGCGGAAGCTTTGCTCAAAGCGCAGCAATTTGCCGAAAAAACTGCCAATCATAAGCTCAAAGGACTGGTATACGCCGATAAAGCCGGTATGTATAAAATTCAGTTACAAACCGACAGCTCGATAGCCTATTATAAAAAAGCATACAACTCCTTCGATTTGAATGGCGATAAACGGAACAGTATCATTTGTCTGATCAATATAGGCGGCAATTATCTGAACGATTCGCAATACGACAACGCCTGCACCGTTTTTTCCAAAACCGAGAAATTGGTGAAAAGTACACACGATGTTCTTTTGTATTCCACCCTGTACCGGAACATGGGAGCCCTGTATTACCGGCAGGAAGATTTCAAACGTGCCCTGTATTATTACAATTTGGTTCCTCTCACCCATATCGCCATATACGATAGTAATCTCTGGTTTATCCTGGCCAATTTATATTTAAGGCTCGGCAATGCCGATTCTACCTGTTTTTATCTGAATAAAATGAAGACATTGAACGAGATGTCGCCCGACTATTACCGCCTCAGGCAGACTCTGGCCGAAGCTGAAGGAAACACCCTGCAAGCGCTGAATTATGCCAAACGGGTAAACGAAGTCACCGATTCGCTCTACAAACGCAAACTCGACATCAGTTTTGCCGGACTCGAAAAAAGATACAAGTACCAGAGTCTACTGATTTCGAATCAACAGCTGATTATTAAAAACAATCGGAACAGAACCTTTATGATGATTGCCCTGTTGATGGTGAGTACACTCATCATTATCCTCTTATTGTGGCGGTTCAGTATAAAACGCAAAGAACTGGAAACGCAAAAACAACTGTTGGCACAGGAGAAAACATTGGCTGAAAAAGAAAAAGAAAGAGCCGATAAAGAAGCTGAAAACAACGAATTGCTCCAAAAACAGCTGAAACTGAATGAAATCCTGCTGCTTAACGTGGAGCAATATCGCAAACATTCTATCAAAAAGCCTGCAGATAAAGTAAAAGAACCAACCGACCCCGCACAGAATAACAGCTTTTACCAGGAACTAATTGCTTATGTCGATATACAATTTAAGAATATCTCGAAACGATTATCTGCCAGCTTCCCCGAACTTACCGAACGCGATATCCTGATTTGTTGTTTGCTGCTTGCCAACTTCGATACAGGGATGATTGCATCAATTCTCAACGTAAAAATAGAATCGATGAACAAACAACGTTTTCGCCTTCGTGCTAAACTCGGATTACATAACTCCGACCATTTGATCGATTTCCTCCTTCATTTTTAAGGGATAAAAACACAATAATTTAACTTAATAAATCCATGTCCATATAGCCTTAAAATTTAACGCTCATAATCACCATAAAATCAACACAGTATAGATTCCCCCAACAAGGGATGTCCATAAAATAAATTCGGAAAGTTTGTGCTTTTTCGGATTTTTTTTTTATTTATTTGTAGGATAAATTTTAAAAGTCAAATTATATGAAAAAGAATTTATCCTTATCAGCAACATTCCTGCTTTTTTTCATGTTGGGCGCTTCGGTTTCATATCAGTACAAAACCACTCACTTGTTGGCCGACATTCCGCCTGTAATTATTATCAATCCGCCTATCAAATCGCCCGGAGTTCAATCCGGCATTACGAGCCGGCAACCGGGGATAGTTTTTATCATCCCCGGTCGGACACAAACCTGATAATCAGCTGAAAGTATCCGGGGCAAAAGGGATACAAACCCTTTTGCCCTGCACTATCCACGTATCTTCTATTCACCCGATATGTAACAAATAACATTTAATAGACATTATACAAGTTATATGTATCTGACAAATTGAATTTTATATATAAGAAAAAAGAATAGGAACGCGGATTTAGCGGATATTCGCTGATTAAATCTAAAAAACGGATTTTATTCCCGATAAATCAGGAAAGATTTAAGAGTGAGGTCTTAATCATTCCGACTTGTCGGAATTTCAATCCGTTTAAAAATTCGCTAAATCAGTGTGAGTCCGCGTTCTATTATCTTCATAACATTCTAACTTGTATAAACTCTAATGATTATCCTCAATTTAGCCTAATTCAGGGTTCGGTGCGCTACACCTTTGTTTTGGGGTTTGATTATTTTCTACATATAGCAACAGGACTCTGTCCCTTAAATGTACATACAACATATTATAATATCATTTAATCAATCATTTTTAAATCAACAAGAATATGAGAAAAACTTACACGTACAAAGACCTTTCGTTTGCAGTGCCGGACGAAACCGATGTGAATTTCACGGTGAAATTTATTTCTGACGGAAATTCAGGATTGACTCTGATTAATGTGCCGGGGCCAAAGGACCCTAAAATTGAAAATACAGGTACGGCATTTATCGGAAAGGGAAAAGATCTCAGGCACGAAGCAATTTTTTGCGTTTCCGATATCGATAACCCGGTTCAGCAAGAAGATGAAATACGTGTTCAGTACTTCATAAACGGGGTGCTGATAAAAGAACATGTAAATCTCAAATCAGATGAAAAAAGACCTATGATTATCCTGATCATAAAATTTCCGGCATCATGAAATATAAAATAATCCTTTGTGCATTATTCCTTCCCATGTTGATATGGTCGCAGGAAAAACTTAATAACTTGAAGGCGCCTACTTCACCCGCATCGGGGATATTGGGGCTGCAACCCACGGCCGTTCTTTCGCCCAAATCGTACAGGGCGCTCGAAACTGCCGTTTACTCCAATTTTATCAACAATTACAGTCCGGTTATTCCGAACGATTTTGCATTGGAGTTTACACCTTACTGGGCTAAAAACCATAGTTTAAGCCTTGATGACTATTTGTTTCCGAAGAGAATTTCTGATCAATGGATTCGAAGCTCTTCTTTCTCGGTAGCTTCTACCCAGAACTTTCTTCTTGGCGACAGCACTGCCACCAATGCATTGGCATTCGGATACCGTACGTCCTTCTTTTTTGGAAACAAGCGCGATA
>JAJFVH010000179.1 GCA_021371875.1 Bacteroidales bacterium | reverse complement strand
TCAAGTCCGTTATCGAAAATGCGTTGGCGGAGTATGTTGCCATTGGCTTGCGCCATAATCAAACTTCTCGATTTAACGTTATGAACATAAAAAGGAGTCACAATAATTGTATCAAGTTCGTCTTCCATCGTTAAGTGCAGCGTAACATATTCTTCTACATCAGGCTTGTTGAAATAAACTTCGACTTCTTCTTCTGTCGATTTTCCGTTGGTTAAGTCGCCCTGTGCGTTCGACGAGAATGACCATTCATAAGTTAAATCCAAATTGTCAGGATTGTATACCAAAACGCTGAATGTGACATTTTTATAATATTTTACCGAATCAACGCTTGCATGTATTGTAGGAATGCTGTCGTAAACAGTTATTTCTAATGTTTTCGTGTAATGTTTGTTGGAGTCAACCATCAGTGTGACATTGTAAATACCTGCTTCCTGAAAAATGTGTGTAGGGCTTTTCGCTGTCGATTTACGGCCATCGTTAAAATCCCAGTTCCAGTATTTGGCTTCCCAGTCTTCGTTGCCTGTTGTTAGGTTAGTGAAGGTAACCTTCTGACCACATTTTGGCATGGCAGGCGAATACGAAAAATCGGGAACAACTTCATCGCTGCAACTAAAAAATGTAACCACGGCAAAACAAATAACAGCAATTGAAAACAGTTTATTTCTCATTTTATGTAATAAGTTTAATCTCAGAATTCATATTTTTGTAACTCGTTGCAAATATAATCAATTCTATTCGGTGCATGTTACATGCAGTGAAATAGAATTTGTTAATTATTTATATTATTTATAAAATGCAATTCAAAAATTGATAAAATACGTATATTTACATGCCGTTTTACAGAGCGCTAAATATGGTGGCAGCTAAATAGGGAACTTCTCTACTAAATTTAATAAAAAAATATGGGTGCAAAAAAGAATTTTGTTTTAGACACGAATGTTATTCTCCACGACTACAAATGTATTCAGAATTTCGAAGAAAACGATATTTATATTCCGATAGTGGTTTTAGAAGAGCTTGACCATTTTAAGAAAGGAAACGAACAAATCAATTTCAATGCACGCGAGTTTGCCCGGGAACTCGATTTGATAGCAAACGAAAGTCTTTTCAAAAAAGGGGCAGGACTGGGAAAAGGGAAAGGAAAACTTTTTATACTCACGGGCGGCGATTACCCCGATATAATTGCCAAATCGTTTATAGAAAAAACCTCGGATCATCGCATACTGGCTTCGACTTATACCTTGCGGGAACAAAAAAAAGCGAATAAGACAATTTTAGTAACCAAAGATATAAATTTGAGAATGAAAGCTTTGTCGCTCGGCATCGAGGCCGAAGATTATATTAACGACAAAGTAACCAATATTAATATCTTTGAAAAAAATCATGAGGTTTATAATCATATTCAACCCGAAATCATTGATAAACTTTATAGTAGTGAGGGTTCAATACCGGTGGACGAACTTGACTTTGCTTCCGACATTGAACCGCAGGACTGTTTTATCCTGAAGAGCGTTCGTTCAAGCGTATTGGTACGTTACAATCAGGACAAAGGAATTGTAAAACGTATTGAAAAAGAACGTTGTTTTGGTATAGAACCCAGAAATGCCGAACAAGCTTTTGCTATGAATGTGTTGTTGGATGATGATGTGAAATTGGTAGCGCTCACAGGAAAATCGGGAACGGGAAAAACACTGTTGGCTTTGGCTGCGGCTCTGCACAAAAATGAGAATTATAAGCAAATACTTCTTGCCAGGCCTATAGTTGCGTTGGCTAACAAAGATTTAGGTTTTTTGCCGGGTGACGAAAAACAAAAAATTGCGCCTTATATGCAGCCCCTTTTCGATAATCTGAATGTGATAAAACACAATTTTTCGTACCAGGGAAAAGAAATCAGGCAAATTGACGAGATGCAGAAAAATGGCCAGCTGGTTATAGAAGCGTTGGCTTATATCCGCGGACGGAGTCTGAGCGAGACGTTTTTTATTGTGGACGAGGCCCAGAACCTTACTCCTCATGAAATAAAAACCATCATTACACGGGCAGGCGAGGGAACTAAAATTGTTTTTACGGGTGATATTCAGCAAATCGATTCTCCCTATCTCGACATGTTTTCGAACGGACTGGTGTATATGATCGACCGCATGCACGGGCAAAACATTTTTGCGCATGTCAATCTCGTAAAAGGTGAAAGAAGTTATCTATCGGAGTTGGCAAGTAACTTACTTTAGTGTTTCGTGTTTGAGAGTCGCGGGATTAATCCCATCAGTGAGAATAGATAACTCGTAACACTGAGTTTTCTTTCAAGCACTAAATATATTTATATCTACGCACTCCTTTACCAAAATCAACCGCAAATAGTAAAAATCGGATATTCCCGTTTTTTCCCAATCGAACAAAAAGATACAACAACTGTTTTTTATCAACCATATAATTACTTTTTATGTCGCAAACAGCTGCCCCAGCCAATAAATTAGCAACAGAAAATATCGGAAAACTTTTGTGGAATTATTCTTTGCCTGCCATAATTGGTACTGTGGTAATGTCGCTGTACAACATAGTCGACCGGATATTTATCGGGCAGGGAGTTGGCCCTTTAGCCATCTCGGGACTTGCACTGACTTTTCCGTTCATGAACATACTCATGGCTTTTGGTATGTTAATAGGAGCCGGTTCTGCATCGCGTGTATCCATTACTTTGGGTCAAAACAACAAAGACAAGGCAGAAAAAATTCTTGCCAATGCAGTTATACTTACATTTCTGATTTCGGGAACGGCAGTCATTTTGTCGTTGATTTTCATGAACGATTTACTTCGACTGTTTGGTGGAACCGATAATACCATTCAATATGCGCACGATTATATGATTATTATTATTCCGGGCGGGATTTTCACGGCGCTATATTTCGGATTAAATAATATTTTGAGGGCTTCGGGTTATCCACAAAAAGCTATGTACAATATCCTGTTGGGTGCAAGCATTAATATCGTTTTGGATCCGATATTTATTTTTGTTTTCGATTGGGGAATTCAGGGAGCCGCCATTGCAACTGTTATTTCTTATTTTGTCGGAACAATCAATGTGGCTTCGCACTTTATGCTCAAAAGCAGTACTCTGCGCTTTCATATTCATAATTTCAAGCTCGAAAAAGATATAGTAAAATCAATTTTGAGTATTGGAATGTCGCCTTTTAGTATGCAGCTTGGCACCAGCCTGGTTGTTATATTTATTAACAGCACTTTGTTGAAATACGGCGGCGATTTAGCCATAGGGGCTTATGGTATTATTAATAGTATCAATATGTTAGTGGTGATGTTTATTGTTGGGCTTAATCAGGGGTCACAGCCTATAGTAGGCTTTAATTATGGTGCTCGGAATTTTGAGCGGGTATTTAAAACACTCCGTTATACCATAGTCATAGCAACCGGATTATCCACTATCGGATTCATAATAGGTACTTTTATTCCTATCCAAGCAGTTTCGCTTTTCACTTCCGATGTTGAATTAAAACGAATAGCGGCCGTTGCTTTGCGTATTTCGGTAATCATGTTTCCTGTCATTGGTTTTCAGGTTGTGGTTTCCAATTTCTTTCAATCCATCGGAAAGGCTAAGGTGTCCATTTTTCTGAGTCTTACACGTCAGTTTATTTTTCTGATTCCTGCTATTTTCGTATTACCCACCATTTTTGGTTTAAACGGGGCATGGGCGGTAATGCCTGTTTCCGACGGATTGTCGTCGATAACATCGGCAATTACATTTTTTATTTTTTACAAAAAATTCAGGAAAACTCAAATGATTACGCCCTGAAAACCCGCAAAATTGCTTCTTTTTCATTTTTTAGGCGGTTTTGAGTTTTTATATTTTCAAACCTGTTGGATTTCTGAAATCTGATTATCGTAAAAATTATTTGCTTCTATCTTCTTTTTTTGGCTTAGTATTTTGTATATCACTAACTTTTTGTATCTTTGCGCCCTGTATTTTTAAAGTCAACATAATGTCTAACCTACTAATTTATTAGTAATTAAAAAAACAATTTTCTGTAATGGAAGAAAACAAAAACATCTCGGAGGAAGTAGTTCCAACCGTAGAAGAAACAGTAATTGAAGAAACGCAAGTAATAGCAGAAGCACCTGCTGTTGAAGAAACAGTAATTGAAGAAACACAAGTGGTAGCAGAAGCTCCTGTTGTTGAGGAAACTTTAGTTGAAGAATCCCTTGTAGTTGAAGAAGTTATTGAAGAAGCTCCTGCTTCTAAAACAATTGAAGCTCCCGAAGTTACTGCCCCTGCAGCTGAATTCGACTGGGATGCTTACGAAAAAGGAATCACCCTGACAGCAGAAGCTAAGGAAGATTTGGAAAAAATTTACGACAACACTTTGAATGCTATCAAAGACAAAGAAGTTGTTGAAGGAACGGTTATTTCGATTAACAAACGTGAAGTGGTTGTAAACGTGGGCTATAAATCAGATGGCGTTGTGCCTATGAGCGAATTTCGCTACAATCCTGATTTAGCTGTCGGCGACAAAGTAGAAGTATATATCGAAAGCCAGGAAGATAAAAAAGGACAATTGCTCCTTTCACACAAACAAGCCCGCGCAACCCGCTCATGGGATCGCGTTAATGCGGCTCTTGAATCACAGGAAATCGTTAAAGGTTTCGTAAAATGTCGTACAAAAGGTGGTATGATCGTAGATGTATTCGGCATCGAAGCATTCTTACCGGGATCGCAAATCGACGTGAAACCTATCCGCGATTACGATGTATTTGTAAACAAAACAATGGAATTCAAAGTGATCAAAATCAATCATGAATTTAAAAATGTTGTTGTTTCGCACAAAGCGCTTATCGAAGCTGAACTCGAAAACCAGAAAAAAGATATTATCAGCAAACTTCAAAAAGGTCAGGTGCTGGAAGGTACCGTTAAAAACATCACTTCTTACGGTGTATTTATCGATCTTGGAGGCGTAGACGGCTTGATTCACATTACCGACCTTTCTTGGGGACGTGTTTCGCATCCTGAAGAAATCGTTACGTTGGATCAGAAACTGAATGTAGTTATCCTTGATTTCGATGATGAAAAGAAACGTATCGCTCTTGGTTTGAAACAATTGAACGCTCACCCATGGGATGCTTTGAGTACCGAACTTAAGGTTGGCGACAAAGTAACCGGTAAAGTGGTTGTAATGGCGGATTACGGTGCATTTGTCGAAATTGCTCCGGGTGTTGAAGGTTTGATTCACGTTTCGGAAATGAGCTGGTCGCAGCATCTGCGTTCTGCCCAGGACTTCCTGAAAGTAGGCGACGATGTTGAAACGGTAATTCTTACTCTGGATCGTGACGAACGCAAAATGTCATTGGGTATCAAACAATTGAAATCCGATCCATGGGATAATATCGAAGAACGTTACGCAGTTGGCAGCAAACATGTTGCTAAAGTACGCAACTTTACAAACTTCGGTGTATTTGTTGAAATCGAAGAAGGTGTTGATGGCCTGATTCACATTTCCGACCTTTCATGGACCAAGAAAGTAAAACACCCATCTGAATTTACGCAGATTGGCGCCGAAATCGACGTGCAGGTATTGGAAATCGACAAAGCGAACCGTCGTTTGAGCTTAGGTCACAAACAATTGGAAGAAAATCCATGGGACGTTTTGGAAACTATGTTTACCGTTGACAGTGTTCACGAAGGTATGATTGTTGAAATGCTGGACAAAGGGGCGGTTGTTTCATTGCCTTATGGCGTTGAAGGATTTGCAACTCCGAAACATTTGATTAAAGAAGACGGTTCACAAGCTCAGGTTGATGAAAAACTCACTTTCAAAGTAATTGAATTCAACAAAGATGCAAAACGCATTATTCTTTCGCACAGCCGCATTCACGAAGATGTGAAACGTGCTGAAAAAGCAGAAGCTGCTGCATCGGGCGAAGCGCCTTCAATGAAAAGGACTGCTCCTAAAAAAGCAAAGAAAGAAGAAGTTGCCGTTCCTGCGAGTACAATAGAAAAGACTACTTTAGGTGATATCCAATCATTGGCCGATTTGAAAGACCAGATGGTTGAAGCTGCTGCTAAATCGGCTGCCAAAGCTGCCAAAAAGGTGAAAGCTGAAGCTCCTGTTGCTGAAGCTGCTCCTGTTGTTGAGGCTGCACCTGCTAAAGAAGAGGTAAAAGCTGCTAAGGAAGTAACTCCTGCTAAAAAAGCAACCCCTGCAGAAGAAGCTCCTGAAGCATAATATGTAAAAGCCCCGTTTTTTTGAAGGACGGCTTTTTCAAACATATAAAAGGTCATTCCGAAACCGGAATGACCTTTTATGCTTTTATCGATATGGAATATATCATAATTAAAAACGCGATCTGTTCAGTTCGCTCTCTTTTCGTTTGTAAACGGGGGAGACAGATTTCTATATACAGCTAAATCGGTTACTAAATTGAAAAATAACTCAGACTTATTACTATCTTTGCCAATAATTTATTCAATGAAAAATAAAGAAATACATACACATAAGAATATAAGAAATGATGAAAAAATAACCGTTTTATTGCATCATATTTCTGAAAACGTTGAAATCACAGAAGTGGACTATGACCATAAAGATGATTATTATATTTTTTTCTTTCTGCAAAATGGAACAGCAAAATTACGGATAGATTTTAAGGAGATTGAATTGGGTAAAAACATGGTTTTTTGTATTATGCCGGGACAGGTTCATTCTTTTATAAGCCTTTCAGATATTAATGGTTGGTTTATGGCTATAGACTCAATGTTTGTTAAAGACGAATACAAGGAAGTCTTTAATAAATTATATTTTCTAAATAACAAACCTCGGTTGAGTCAGGAAAAAACAGTTGAGTTATTGCAATGTATTTCACTTGTAAATAAAAAATACGGTTCGAACAATGAAATGATAGGTCAACAAGTTTTTTATGATTTAGCATCATCTTATATTGGCATGATTGCGGAAATATATCAGGAGGGATTTCCAGTCATAAAAAGTAATCGTTTTATGGAAATTACCTCTCGATTCAAAACAATACTCTCTGCAAATTATCAAATCATGAAACGTCCATCTCAGTATGCTTCTGAAATGAAAATATCCTCTGTTTACTTGAACGAAGCCGTGAAAAATACAACAGGTTTTTCAGTTCGAGATTGCATTCAAAATGAAATCATTTTACAGGCCAAGCGTTTATTGTATTACACTGATTTAAATATCAAAGAAATAGCGTTAAAGATTGGGTACGAGGATTGGGCTTATTTTACCCGTATGTTTACAAAATCTACAAATCTTACTCCTACCCAATTTCGGAGAAAAAACCTCAAATAATCCAATTTATACCGTTCTTTCTCTATTTCCTTCTTTATTCGCTTATTGTTACTTTGCAAAGAAAAATATTAATGCAAAATAACAATGAGAAAGATACAAAATCTTAGAAATAGAACCTTAAACGGCGGCTCAGAATTAGCTTTTTCGCCATGGGCAAAAGATTTTCGGAATAAATTCCAAACAGCCTATATCAGAGCTGACATACATAAATGTAAAGCATGTTGGAACTGTGTTGATGTTTGCCCTGAGCAAGTTTTCGGCAAGATGGGTTTCCTCTGGCACAAACATGTTGTAATTGAGAATCACGAAAGTTGCATTGGCTGCAAAAAATGTGTAAAAGTTTGTCCTCACGGGGTATTTACCACAATTGACAAGGCCAAATGAAAAAATTCTTCCTGTCAAAACAAGCCAAAATAATCATTGACATTT
>JAJFVH010000054.1 GCA_021371875.1 Bacteroidales bacterium | reverse complement strand
TATCCGCAAAGCGACCTGAACAGTTATGCCGTAGGCATATAATACCGGTAGAAAGACATTTCCACACACATATAGCACCCCGTACGGGGTGCAACAAACGAAGGTGGGCGAATAAATTCTACCGATATTAAATCCCTAACCTGGACAAGCCAGAATCAAAGAGGTAGAACGCAAATTACGCAAATACCGCAAATTTTTGCAAATAAAGGTTGATATTTCCTGAATTTTTATTACACTTTAAATGACCGATATTTGAATATTGTGCCAAAAAATACACGAATTTGAAGGATAAGGTACTAACGGGATTACAGGTCGGAATACGGATAATCATATTAAATAATGTCAGAAAGAAAACTCGGTGTTTGATAAGAAAACGTCAAGGTCAAGGCGCACGAAGCAGCAAAAATACGGAGTTTACTCTCGTAAATGAGTAGTTTTTGCTGCGAGGGCAACGCAGAGATTGGCGTTTTCTTGCAAACACTAAATAACAAACTCTAAAAATCCCGAAGGGGAAGAAAAAGAAGGTATCATAAACAACTCTAAAAAAACAGCTACCCCGCTGTAAACCTCCCAAAATCTATTTTCCTTTGTCTTTCCCTTTTAGGGGAAAGTACCCGGAGGGGGATAGAGGCTGGGCAGGTTTGGAGGGGCTTTATATGTCACACAAATTCGAAACTTTACAGGTTCACGCCGGACAGGTGGTGGACGGAACCACCAAATCGCGGGCAGTGCCCATTTATCAGACCAGTTCTTACGTGTTCGACGATGCAGCCGATGGCGCCGATCTTTTTGCCCTGCGCAAATTCGGGAACATCTACACCCGGCTGCAAAACCCCACTACCGACGTATTCGAAAAACGAATCGCCGCGCTCGAAGGTGGTGTTACGGCATTAGCCACTTCGTCGGGGCAGTCGGCCCAGTTTATTGCGCTGAACAATATCGTGCAGGCAGGCGATAATTTTGTTAGCACATCGCACCTTTACGGAGGCACCTACAATCAGTTCAAAAACCAGTTCAAACGACTTGGCGTCGACGTCCGTTTCACCGAAAACGACGAACCGGCAACTTTCGAAGCGCTGATCGACGATAACACCAAAGCCCTTTACCTTGAAACCATCGGTAATCCCGACCTCAACATTCCCGACTTCGAAGCCATAGCGGCAGTGGCCGACAAACACGGCATTCCGCTCATTGTGGACAATACTTTCGGAGCAGGCGGCGCCATCTTCCGTCCGTTGGAGCACGGCGCAACCATTGTGGTTGAATCGGCCACCAAATGGATTGGCGGTCACGGCACTTCGCTCGGAGGCGTGATTGTGGACAGTGGTAAATTCAACTGGGGCAACGGAAAATTCCCTGCTTTCACCGAACCTTCCGACAGCTATCACGGATTGGTTTTCTGGGATGTCTTCGGCACCGACGGTACGTTTGGCAATATCGCCTTTAATATCCGTGCCCGTGTGGAAGGCCTCCGCGACTGGGGTAACACCATCAGTCCGTTCAACTCCTTCCTGTTGATACAGGGCCTCGAAACCTTGTCGCTCCGCGTGGAACGTCATGTCGAAAATGCACTTCAACTGGCTCAATGGCTCGAAAAACATCCGGATGTGGAATATGTAAACTATCCGGGTCTCAAAAGCAGCCCTTATCATGCCTTAGCCAACAAATACCTGAAACGAGGTTATGGAGGCGTCCTTTCGTTCAAGCTGAAAGGCGATGCTGCCAAAGCCGACCAACTCATCGACCATCTGAAACTGATCAGCCACTTAGCCAATGTAGGCGATGCCAAATCGCTGATCATTCACCCGGCAGCCACTACCCACGAGCAGCTCTCGCCCGAAGATAAAATTTCGGCCGGCGTGTACCCGGGCGCCCTGCGCATCTCGGTAGGTATCGAGCATATCGACGACATTAAAGCCGATATCGAACAGGCATTGGAAGCCATTAAATAAAAAGACTTAAAGCAAAAAAAATCCGACCTCACCCCCAACCCCTCTCCTTAAGGAGAGGAGAGCTTGGCTATAGCCCGATTGAATGAATGTTTCATATAAAATATTAAAAAAAGAAAAAACACGGTTACCGACAAATATATTTCCTACTTTTGTTGTTGTATAATCAGATGAAAAAGCTGCTCTCCATATTATTTGCAACGATGATCCTTCTCTCGGGGATGCATCTTTCGCTTGCAACACATATTTGTGGTGGAGAAATTGCCGGTGTCAGGTTATCGTTTACTCAACAGAAGACAAACTGTGAAATGGAAATTCCCGGGGAAACAACTCCTATACATAACGGGATTTCCCCTGCGGCATGTTGTCAGGATCAAATGGCATTGTATGCCGTTGATAAAAATTATAGCCCTTCAACTTCTCAAATCAATCAACCTGTAAATCATGTATTGCAGGTTTTCTATATTCCCGAAACTATTGGAATGCAATTTTCCAATACCCCATCTTCTGTCAATGCAAATGTACAGCCCCCCGGTAAATTTCTTGCCAGCGCTGTAAGTCTACCCTACATTTGCATATTCCGGATTTGATGCATTGATGTCTATTTATATTTTTTAGTCGAAAAGTCTTATTAAAAACTCATTGACTAAGGGGTTGTTACATCCCTATTATTCTCATCATATCAATTCATCAAATTAATTTTACTTTAATAGATTAGAAATTTATATATCTATCACGTCCCTACGGGACTTTGTATGTAGGAAACGTATTTGTTTTTTACCAATATCAAAGCTCTATGAGCTTAAAAAAGTGCCGTAGGCACGAGTATATTGGTAAAAACAGGGAGACAAATAACCCTTAAAGTCCCGAAGGGACGACATATAATAATGTATTAAAGTAAAATTTAGATTCAAATTCAACAGAAATGAAAACTCTTAAATTATATATAGTAGCTTTATTAGCTATCACTGTGGGTTCGTACACAAACGCCCAGACAAACAATCAGTCAAAAAAATTAACAACAAAGACCGAACTGATTAAAGTATCCGGTAACTGCGAATCATGTAAAACGCGGATCGAAAAAGCCGCCAAAGTGGAAGGGGTTACCAAAGCCGACTGGAGTGAAAAAACAAAAGTATTGACCTTGGTTTATAATCCCTCGAAAGTAACAGGCGACGATATTCAAAAGAAAATTGCCGCCGTTGGCCACGATACACCAAAGTACAAAGCCACTGATAAAGCTTACAATGCTTTACCGGGCTGCTGCAAGTACAGATAAGAAGCCCCCTAAATCCCGACCTCACCCCAACCCTCTCCCAGAAGGAGAAGGAGTAAGAAGGGGGACTTTAAGACGTAATCTCTTAAATGTTTTTGTACATAAAGAGTAATCTGCAACAATTAATTAGTTTCAAATATTTAAACAAGCTGTTTCTTTAAGTCCCCCTTCGGGGGATTTAGGGGGCTTGATTTATAGGCTATCATTATGTTTAATAAACTTGTTCATTATTTTTTATATCACAGGCTGATAACGTTTATTTTCCTGACTACTGTATTGGTTTTAGGTATTTCGTTTGCGCCGTTCAATTGGAAAACAGGGATGATTCCCCGCGATCCGATTCCGGTGGATGCCATTCCGGATATTGGTGACAATCAGCAAATAGTTTCCACCGAATGGATGGGACGTTCGCCCAAGGACATACAGGATCAGATCAGTTATCCGCTTACATCTGCCTTGTTGGGCATTCCCGGAGTACAAACTATACGAAGTACTTCCATGTTTGGCATGTCGTTTATCTATATTATTTTCAAGGACAATGTTGAGTTCTACTGGAGTCGTTCACGCATACTCGAAAAACTCAACTCATTACCCGCCGGCACGCTGCCACAGGGCGTTCAACCGTCGTTAGGTCCGGATGCAACGGCTTTAGGACAAATATTCTGGTATACGCTCGAAGGGCGCGATCCGAAGACTGGTAAACCGAATGGCGGGTGGGATCCGCAAGAGTTGCGTACCATTCAGGATTTCTACGTAAAGTATAGCCTGTCGGCGGCCGAGGGTGTTTCGGAAGTGGCTTCGGTAGGTGGCTTCATCAAAGAGTATCAGGTGGATGTAAATCCCGAAGCATTGAAAGCTTTTGGTGTGTCGGTGATGGACGTGATGAATGCCGTGAGAAAGAGCAATCTTGATATTGGCGCCGAAACAATTGAATTAAATAATGTAGAATATATTATCAGGGGATTAGGCTATGTGAAAAGTCTGGAAGACCTTGAAAATTCAGTTGTATCTGTCAGAAACAATGTACCTGTACGCATAAAAGACGTGGCCATGACTTCTTTCGGTCCAGCCACGCGCCGTGGTGGTTTGGATAAAGCCGGAAGCGAAGCTGTGGGTGCAGTCATTGTGGCGCGTTACGGTTCAAATCCTATGGAGGTAATCAACAATGTAAAGACTAAGATAAAGGAAATTGAAGCAGGATTACCTCAAAAGACTTTGCCCGACGGATCGGTATCGAAAGTAACAATCGTACCCTTCTACGACCGTACGGGATTGATTAAGGAAACTATCGGGACGCTTGAATCGGCATTGACTCATGAAATCCTCATCAGCATTATTGTAATTATAGTATTGGTGCTGAACCTGAGATCCTCGATTATTGTTGCAGGACTATTGCCTTTAGGCGTGCTCATGACTTTCATTCTGATGCGTTTTTTTGGAGTAGATGCTAATATCGTTGCGCTATCGGGCATAGCCATTGCCATTGGAGTGATGGTAGATATAGGTATTATGGATGTGGAGAATATTCTGCGGCATCTGGAAATGCCCGAAAACAAGGGTGTAAGGGGCAAAGACTTGATGAAAGTGATATATGATGCTACCACCGAGGTTCGCGCAGCAGTGGTTACTTCCATTGCCACCACCATTGTGAGTTTTCTGCCTGTATTTGCCATGGAAGCTGCCGAAGGAAAAATGTTTCATCCGCTGGCATTTACCAAAACATTTGCACTGATCTCCGCTTTTGTTTTAGGTATTGTTGTATTGCCTACATTGGTACATATTCTTTTCGATATCAGAATTGATACTAAAAAAATCAGAAGAATTTTGAATGGAGTATTGATACTTGCGGGCATTTCTATAGTTGCTGTCTGGCAAGTAGTACCGGCATTGGCATTGGTGGCTGTTGGGGTAAATAATTTATTGGATGATAAATGGCAGGATAAACGGAAAGAATATCCGAATTATATCAACATTGCCATTACGGTGCTTGTGGCCCTGTATTATTTATCTGTTGAATGGCTGCCGTTGGGCGCTCACAACAGTTTGTTGGTTAACTTCCTGTTTGTGACGGGAATTGTAACGGTAACTTTGGGTGCATTGATGAGCCTGGTTCATTTTTACGAACCGATACTACGTTGGGCTCTGATACATAAATGGAAATTCCTTATTCTTCCTGCATTTACACTGTTTTTCGGATTATTGGTGTGGCTGGGATTCGATAAAGTATTCGGTCCGGTGGCCAAAGGCTTTGAAAAGATAGGCTGGCAAGCTCCGTCCAACACATTTCCGGGTATTGGCAAGGAATTTATGCCATCGCTCAATGAAGGTTCATTTCTTTTAATGCCTACGAGTATGCCTCATTCGAGCATCGAAAAAAATCTGCAATATATTGAAACACTTGATAAACGCTTATCGGCTATTCCCGAAGTAGAGGTAGCTGTAGGCAAGTGGGGACGTGTGAACTCGGCGCTTGACCCGGCTCCGGTGCAAATGTTTGAGAATACAATCAATTATCGCCCCGAATATATCTTGGATGAAGAAGGTCACAGGGAACGTTTCAAAACAGATAGACATGGTGCATTTATGTTGAAAAATGGAAAGACATTCAATGCCGAAAAAGAAACTTTCCGAGCAATTCCTGCTGATAGTTTAATCCCTAATGATAAAGGAGAATATTTCCGGCAATGGCGGTCGCAGATTAAAAAGCCGAACGACATTTGGAATGAAATTGTGAAAGTGACCGATATTCCGGGCTTGACTTCGGCTCCGAAGCTGCAACCGATTGAAACCCGCTTGGTGATGCTTTCCACCGGAATGCGTGCGCCGATGGGATTGAAAGTGTACGGACCGGATTTGGAATCGATAGAGCGGGCCGGCATGCAGTTTGAAAAAGCACTGAAAGGAGTTCCTTCCGTAAAGGCTTCGTCAGTGTTTTACGACCGTGCCGTGGGTGCACCTTATCTGGAAATAAAGTTGAATCGCGAAAATATGGCACGTTATGGAATGACCGTCAGCGATGTGCAGGAAATATTGCAGGTAGCTATGGGCGGTATGGCGTTGAGTACTTCGGTGGAAGGACGTGAACGTTTCCCGATGCGGGTACGGTATGCGCGTGAGTTGCGCGATAATCCCGACGATATCAAACGGATTCTGATTCCGGCGATGAACGGAACGCAAATCCCACTGAGCGAGCTGGCAGATATTAATTACACGCGTGGTGCCCAAATGATTAAAACCGAGAATACATTTTTGGTTGGTTATGTCATTTTCGACAAAGTGGAAAGTAAAGCCGAAGTGGATGTAGTGAACGAAGCCGGTAAAATATTGCAGAAGAAACTCGACTCGGGCGAATTAAAACTACCTGCCGGAGTTACCTATAAATTTGCCGGCAACTACGAAAATGAAATCAGGGCGACAGAACGTTTATCGATTGTTATACCAATAAGTTTGTTGCTGATTTTACTCTTGCTGTACTTCCAGTTCAAAACGGTGACGGCTTCTTTTATTCATTTTTCAGGTGTGTTTGTGGCTTTTGCCGGTGGATTTATTATGTTGTGGTTGTATGGACAAGATTGGTTTTTGAATTTTTCGGTGTCCGGTATAAATCTTCGCGACCTTTTCCAGATGCATCCGATTAATCTGAGTGTGGCGGTCTGGGTTGGGTTTATAGCCCTGTTCGGAATAGCCACCAACGATGGTGTGATTATGGGAACATATATTCACCAGGTGTTCGAAGATAAGAAGCCTAAGACAGTGCATGAAGTTCGCGAAGCAGTGATTGAAGCAGGCAAAAAGCGGGTGCGCCCGGCTATGATGACAACGGCTGTGGCGGTTATTGCTTTGTTACCTGTGCTTACTTCTACGGGAAAAGGTGCGGACATCATGGTGCCGATGGCCATTCCAACTTTTGGGGGAATGATTATTCAGGTCATGACCATTTACGTGGTACCATTGTTTCAGGCTATGTGGCGGGAACATGCTGTAAAAAAGCCTGAAAGGCTTTAATGTGAATAACCACGGGGGAAGCCCGTGGGAGAAACGAGAGATAAAACCAGCCCCGGAGGGGCTGAATATCACAAGATAATGTTATTCAACCCTGTCAGGGTTGGTTTTATAGGGTTTACTTATCCGTCCCGATTCATCGGAACGGTTATTGGCTACGCCGATTTTCAATTTACATTTAGCCACTTCGTGGCAAAGATTCAATCTTTATTTCACATTTATGATTAATTGATTAATAAGATGAGAAAGAAAAAAAATAAATATATCATAATTGGCATAATAAGCTGCATTGCTTTGTTTCAAAGTGTTTCAGTTTATTCGCAAGACTCGCTCATGCATTACCTTGAGTTGGCTACTAAAAACAACCCGACGGTTTTGCAGCGATACAATGAGTATCAGGCCGCGTTGCAGAAAGTGCCGCAGGTGGGCAGTTTGCCCGATCCGCAATTGGAAATGGGCGTTTTTCTGAGTCCGATGGAGTTAATGTCCGGAAATCAGGTGGCAGATATTAAATTAATGCAGATGTTTCCGTGGTTTGGGGTGCTCAAAAATGCTAAAGACGAAATGAGTTTGATGGCCAAAGCAAAGTACGAAACTTTCACCGATGCGAAATTGCAGGTTTTTTACGAAGTTCAGAGTATATGGTACGACTTATATAAAATCAGGCGTAACATGGAGATATCACAGGAAAACATCGCGCTTTTGAAGACGATTGAAAGCTTGTCGGTAATAAAATTCAAATCAGCATCCATTAGCGGTGGGCCGTCTTCAGAAGGAGGGAACATGCCGAAAAGCAGCACCCGATCGGCTACAGGGAGTTCTTCCGGCATGGGTGGTATGGGTGGCAATTCAACTTCGTCTGGAAAACCCACGCCGATAAACGTTTTTGCTGCAGGAGGCACAATGAATTCGCCGATGAGTTCAACTTCTACAGCTTCATCGCTTAGCGATGTTTACCGTATTCAGATGGAAATAGGTGATTTGGAAAACTCCATAGCACTGTTGAAGAATGAAGAACAGGTTATTTTATCAAAATTCAATAGCTTGTTAAACAGATCGTTAAATACCCCTGTTCTGGTAAGCAATCTGCTGCCAAGCGAACCTTTGAATATAGCATATTTGTCGGTTGCCGATTCCATGTTTACCCGGAATCCCATGCTGAATATGTTGCGATACGATCAACAATCGCTTGATGCACGCAAAAAAATGCAGAAAAAAATGGGATTGCCAATGCTGGGCTTAGGATTGAATTATTCTGTAATCAGTAAAAGCGAAATGTCAACATCGCCTATGAACGGCGATGATATGATTATGCCCATGTTCACAGTTACTTTACCCGTTTATCGTAAAAAATACAAAGCTATGCAAACGGAGATCAGCTTCTTAAAAGCAGCTTCGGAACAAAACTATCAGGCCACGGCCAATGCTTTGCAAACTGAGTATTACGAAACATTACAGTTGTACTACGACGCGCAACGGAGAATGAAACTGTACGAGAACCAAAGTAAGTTAGCCCAAAAATCGTTGGACATAATGATAAAAACATTTTCATCTTCAGCCGCTGACATGACTGATATATTGGAAATTCGTCAACAATTGCTCGCCTACGAACTCAATCAAGTGGAAGCGTTGGTAGATTTCAATAAATCGGTAGCATGGGTGAAACGTTTAGTAAACAATTGATAATGCATAATGCTCAATTCATAATTATTTCTACTTTGACAGATTAGAACTTTATATATCTATCACGTCCCTACGGGACTTTGTATGTAGGAATTGTACTTGTTTTTCACCAATATCAAAGCTCTACGAGCTTAAAAAAGTGCCGTAGGCACGAACATATTGGTAAAAATAGGAAGACAAATAACTCTTAAAGTCCCGAAGGGACGACATATAATTAATGTGTCAAAGTAGAATTATAATCACTTATAAATTTGCATTCAACAAATAAGTAATTGTAAATAATATAATGTCGCATTAATAAACCAGTAATGTACTGTTTATCTTTTTTTTTATTAAATGGTACATGGTTAAATAGTAAATACTTAATACATTTATGAAAACAATATTTTCAAACAAATATGTCCGTTACGGACTTTTTATTATTGCCGGACTTTTTATTGGCTGGCTGCTGTTTCATTCGCCAAAAGTAGCACATGATGAACATGATCATTCGGCAAAAGAAGCAAAAAATGAAATATGGACTTGTTCTATGCATCCACAGATAAGAATGGACAAACCGGGCAAATGTCCGATTTGCGGCATGGACTTGATCTTGTTAGATCAAAACAGTTCGGCGCAGATGGATTCCGATGCCATTCATTTTACTCCCGAAGCCGCAGCATTGGCCAATGTTGCCACATCGGTTGTAAGCCGTCAACAGCCGGTTAAGGACGTCCGGCTCTATGGAAAAGTACAGGCTGACGAACGCTTATTGCAAAATCAGGTAGCGCATATCGGAGGCCGTATAGAAAAGCTGTTGGTCAATTTTACAGGCGAGCGGGTAAGCAAAGGACAGTTGCTGGCGCTTATTTACTCACCCGATCTGATCACTGCTCAACAGGAATTGCTCGAAGCTGCCAAAAGCAAACAACAGCAACCCGAAATTTACGAAGCCAGCAAAGAAAGATTACAACAGTGGATGCTAAGTGATTATCAGATTGCACAAATTGAAAGCTCAGGAAATGTGAAAACCAAAGTTGAAGTTTATGCCAACACATCGGGCATTGTTACTGCCAAAAGAGTCAATACCGGCGATTATGTTTCGCAGGGTACTGTACTATTCGATGTCGCTAACCTCTCGCAGGTGTGGGTGCTGTTCGATGCTTACGAAAGCGATTTAGCTTTCCTGAAAGTAGGAAATAGCATCACGTTCTCGCTACAGGCATTACCTGAAAAAACTTTTACGGCCAATATCCGCTTTATCGATCCAATGATTGATCCGGTAAACCGGGTGGCAAGAGTCCGGGTTGAAGTGAATAATGCCGATGGAAAATTAAAACCTGAAATGTTTGCCATCGGCCTTGTAAAAGCTGACTTGAATGAGTACAAGGATAAACTGGTCATTCCCCGTTCGGCTGTATTGTGGACCGGCAAGCGCTCCATCGTATATGTCAAGCAATCCGGTAACAAGGATATCAATTTCAAGATGCGTGAAATTGAACTTGGGCCCATGCTTGGAAACAGTTATGTGGTGAAGAACGGGTTAACCGAGGGCGAAGAAATTGTGACGGATGGAACGTTTAGCGTGGATGCAGCTGCTCAGCTCGAAGGGAAACCAAGTATGATGAATCGTTCAGAGGAGAATTCCGACGAAAGTGAGGAATGAGCTTAATATTGCGTTGAATTAAATATCACTATCAACCGAGGCTATAAAAAGTGGCTACATTGCGAGCGATGTCATTCACTAATTTGTACACAGTTCGCGCGGGCTATAAACCTTCGAAAACGCAATATTGTATCCATTTTTTATAGAGTGTGTGTTACCAAACGTGCATAGTTTGTGAAGAATTTGTTTTTCGTTTTCTTTCGTTTTTGTTTCTTTTCGCGCAAAGGTTTTCTATAATTCAGGCCATTGTGTTTTCGTGTGATAATTTGCCAGCTATGGTAGCTGTTTTGCGACAGGCTTTGCGTAGGTTACTGTACTGTTCGTTGTAGGCGGCTATGTTTTGGGCGAATGCTTCTAAGAGGGCTTGATGTTCGGCATAAAGCCGTTGGAGGTCGTTGCTTAATTCTTTCAGATTTTGGGTTTGAGGGTTATGGTTATAACTGAAAATCTGTTGAAGGTCTGCTACTTTTTTGATAAGATGATTGTGTTGAGTTGGGGATATGCCTTTCATGGTAATAGATTAAAGCCCCTCCAAACCTCCCCAACCTCTATCCCCCTCCGGGTACTTTCCCCTAAAAGGGAAAGACAAAGGAAAATAGATTTTGGGAGGCTTTAAGAGGAGGAGCAGTGGAATCCTTAAATAACCCGTTCTTCTTCAGTCTTATTATGAGGAAGATCGTAAGCCCGGACGATTATTTTGTCGCCGACGAGCGAGCTGTTGGCGGCAGTGGCGGTATAGAGCCATTGCAAACCACCGAGACCGGATTGTGCTAACCCATGTTCCACTTCCGTACCGTCTTCGTTGAATATCGTAACCGATACTTCAGCTACTTTAAAATCGTCGGTTACGGTGATAGTCATGGTATCGCCAATTTTGCCGGTGTACTTGCTGAGGTCGATTTCGTCGATGTCGGGCGCATTCATGAAGTCGGCAACGGCTACATTATAAGCCGATTCTCCTTCGTCGGCAGCTTCTTTATAGGCTTCTTTGGTTTCGGGATTGACGAGTGCTGACTTGGCATAAATAACTGCTTGCTGAAAGAGTTTATGATGCTCTTTTTGAGCCGGAGACAATTCACCCGTGCGTTCTTTGGGTTTACTTGCTACAATTGTTTTTCCGTTACGATTGCGAAAAACGATTAGATCGCCTACTTTACCACTTAATCCGTGAGTGATAATGTTGTTTTTTGATTGTGCCATAATACAAATAATTAAGAATTAATAATTAAGAATTTAATAATTAAGAATCAATGTCGTTAAGTTAAGCCTCTTTTGTGATAAAGCCTGAAAGGCTTGAATGTGATTAACCATGGGCGTAACCCATGGAATTTAAGAAGACTGTTTTATGCAAACCCTGAAAGGGTTTAATATCACTTTAATTTTAATTAAACCCTTTCAGGGTTTTCAAATATATGATTCGCTTCGACCACAGGTTTTACCTGTGGCTAATCAAATTCAAGCCTTTCAGGCTTAACTTAACGACATTGAATTAAGAAATTAGAGATTTAGACAGAATTTACAGAATTGGTATACATCCCTGTTTCTTTGTATATTTATATATTTATATTTGAATATTATTTCATTTGTTTTATTGTTTAGCTGTATCTTGTCTGTATCTTAGCTGTATGCTATCTGTACCTTGAGTATGTGTGATAATTTATGCAAAAACTAAGAGCCAAGAACTGAAATTGTCGTTTAGTCGGGGCGCCGCTTGAAGCCGCACTCCGACTTTCCCAACTCAACTTTTCCAACTCAATTTTCTCCAAAGTATGAAACTTTGGAGAAGTATAGAGTATTGGAAAAGCGGGAACAATCTTCTAATATTCGCGATTCGGAGATCGCGAGACCCGAATAAGAAACTTTTTCAAGGTCTTACCTTTTTTAGCGAGGGCTTCATTCTAAGTGAAGCCCTCGCTTGGAAAGGGTTGTTCACTAAACTACAATATCACTTTGGCTACTGCGTTGCCGCTGCGGACAATCAGTACCTGACCTTGCGGGAGGTTGCTGAGCGTGATTTCGGAGCTATCGGCTGTCTGGCTTTGCAGCTTAAGGCCTAAGGCGTTGAATACTTCAACCGGACTGCCTGACGCGGTAGTTACTATAATATTTCCGTTTTGTATGCGAACAGGAAGCTGAGTGCGTACTTCGCTTAGTCCGTCAATAGGAGTTACCGTCAGTGTAGCGGTGACCTCCGGGGCGGCATTGTAATTATCGTTACCAGCTTGCGTGGCGGTGATGGTGGCAGTGCCTGCGCCCACAATATGCACCGTGCTGCCCGTAACGGTAGCCACCGAAGCATCGGCTATGCTGTACGTAATCGTCAAACCGCTTGAGCTGTTAGCCGAGAGGGTGAAGTCGGCATCGCCTACTCTTTTGGTGATATCGAACAATCCGCTAATGGTTTGTGCCACTTTACTT
>JAJFVH010000100.1 GCA_021371875.1 Bacteroidales bacterium | reverse complement strand
AAAATCATTGCTTTCATAACATACGTGATATTATTTCATAATGTGAACTGAGTTGATATGACTTCGTGATAGCAACGATGTTAATATTTACTTACGAAGCTTTGCTCCCTATTTTGTTCACGATGAATCAGTTGCACTTCGACACCAAATTTTTCGCTGATATGTTCGGCCATCTTTTGGGCAGAATACACCGAACGATGCTGTCCGCCTGTACAGCCGAAACTGACCATCAGGTTGGTAAATCCGCGGTCTTTGTATCGTTTTACCGAAGCATCGACTAAGTTATAGGCGTTTTCGAGGAAAGTAAGTATTTCGCCATCTTCCTCGAGAAATTGGATCACCGATTCGTCAAGACCGGTATAGTGGGCGTAACGTTCGTACTTGCCGGGGTTGTTCACGGCGCGGCAGTCGAAAACAAAACCGCCTCCATTGCCCGAATCATCGTGCGGAATGCCTTTTTTAAAGGAAAAACTGTAAATCTTTACGACTAAAGGTTTACGTACCGATACTTCACGAAACTGCTTGAGTTCGGCCATTTGTTTGAGTATATCAAGCAAATACGGGTAACCAGATATTTCGTCGCGCAAGATAACGCGCAGGTTTTCCAATGCAAAAGGAATGCTTTGAAGAAAGTGCGGCTTTTTCTCAAAATAACCACGAAAACCATAAGCGCCAAGTACCTGTAAAGTGCGGAAAAGGACGAAATGTTTCAGTTGTTCCCTGAAATTGATCTCATTTACAGGTATTAACATCTTGAGTGATTCGAGATAATCGTGAAGCAATTCTTCACGCAGTTCATCGCTGTACTTGGCTTTAGCCTGCCATAAAAACGAAGCCACATCGTAGTACAACGGACCTCGTCGGCCGCCTTGAAAATCAATAAAATAAGGTTCGCCATTTTTTATCATCACGTTACGGCTCTGAAAATCGCGATACATAAACGTGTTGGTTTTCGAACGCAACAAAATATCCGAGAGCCGGGCAAAATCATCTTCGAGGCGGTTTTCCTGAAAATCGAGACCGGTAGATTTCAGAAAACAATATTTAAAATAATTCAAATCCCAGAGTATGGATCGCTCGTTGAATTCCGGCTGTGGATAACAGACCGAGAAGTCGAAATCTTCGGCCCCCCTCACCTGCACCGCCGGCAACATTCGCATGGTTTTGCGGAGCATTTCCTTTTCAGGTTCGCAGAAGACACCCGTTTTACGCCCTTCGACTATATAGTCGAAAAGCAGCGTATCACCAAGATCTTCCTGAATATAACACAAACCATCGAGCGTTTGTCCCAGAAACATGGGTACAGGCAAGCCTTTCGAATGAAAATGTTTTGCCATTTGAATAAAAGCATAGTTTTCTTCAACCGATGTACCTTCAACCCCGATTATCGAATTTTTCTTGCTTTCGAGACGAAAATAACGGCGGTTTGAACCCGAAGCCGAGAGTTCTTCCTTTAATAAAAGTTTATCACCGGTATGCTGCTGAAATAAGGTTTCTAATTCGTTCATCTGTTTTGTGTTTTTTTCTCCGATCGGGTTACGTAATATCTTTTATTTTCAATGCTTACAAAAGTACAAAAAAATCGAATGATCTTCAAACCAAGTAATTTATATTACCATTATTATCGTTAAAGATAATCCGCTGTTGCTATCGAATGTATTCATCGGGGTTTTGAACCTAAAAAAAGTGCCGGTCATTTACTGACCAGCACGTATATAATTTATTTTTTAATCTGTTATGAATTCATTAAATTCGCATTAGGAACAGGGTTAATAACCGCGGATCGCTTCAATTCCCGGAAGCACCCGGCCTTCAATAGCTTCGAGCAATGCTCCGCCACCTGTCGATACATACGAAACTCCATCGGCCAATCCGAATTTATTAACACAGGCAACTGAGTCACCACCACCTACAAGCGAAAATGCTCCGTTTTTGGTAGCTTCTACAATGGCTTCACCAACCGACAATGAACCATGCGTAAAGTTATCGAATTCGAAAACTCCGGTCGGACCGTTCCAAAGGATGGTTTTTGAAGCTTTGATTACATCGCCAAACAGTTTTTCGGTATCAGGACCAATATCGAGCCCTTCCCAACCGTCAGGAATTTCATCAACAGGCACAAACTGTGTATTGGCATCGTTGCTGAATGCGTCTGCAATTTTTGCATCTGTTGCCAACACGATATTTACCTTGTTGGCTTTGGCTTTTTCGAGCAATTCGAGAGCCAAATCCAGTTTATCGTCTTCGCAAATTGAATTTCCAATCTTTCCACCCATTGCTTTTGTGAATGTATAAGTCATACCACCGGCGATAATCAGGTTATCAACCTTAGTAAGCAGGTTTTCAATTATTTCAATTTTCGATGACACTTTCGATCCTCCCATGATGGCTGTAAACGGGCGGGCTGTATCGGTCATTATTTTTTCGACAGCCAATACTTCTTTTTCCATCAGGTAACCGAACATTTTGTTGTTTTCGTCGAAATATTTAGCAATAAGCGCTGTTGAAGCATGTGCACGGTGAGCCGTACCGAAAGCATCGTTTACATAACAATCGGCATACGAAGCCAAAGTTACCGTAAATTTTTTCTGACTTTCTTTTACTAATTTTTTTGCAGCATTTTTTTCTTCGTCGTTAGCAAATTCGCCACGGGGTTTGCCTTCTTCTTCGGCATAAAAACGCAAGTTTTCAAGCAAAAGAGCCTCGCCCGGTTTCAAAGCGGCAGCCATTTGGGCAGCTTCTTCACTTATACAGTCGGGAGCAAACTTCACATCTACTCCTAAAAGTTTTGAAACATGAGCCAGAATGGCTTTCAAAGAGTATTTTGAATCCGGATTTTTTTTCGGACGACCCATGTGAGAAGCAATGATTAAACTTCCGCCATCAGCCAGAATTTTTTTCAAGGTAGGTAATGCTGCACGAATGCGGTTATCATCGGTAATTTCAAAATTTTCGTTCAACGGCACGTTGAAATCAACGCGAACGAATGCTTTTTTACCTGCAAAATTAAAATTGTCAATAGTTTGCATATTGTTATTTATTTGATAGTTTGATAATTCAAATTATTATAATTACTGTGCGTTTTGAAGCACAAAGATAGTGAAATTTGCCAAATAATTTACCAGGATCAGTTGGTTTTAAACTTGTATTCGACTTTTGAAAGCTGCTCGTTCGCTTCAACTATTTTTTTCTTCAAATCCTCTTTATATTTCTCCAATTTCAACTGAAGTTCAGGATTTCCGACAGCCAGCATCTGAACAGCCAGTATGGCAGCGTTCAATGCACCGTTTATCCCGACAGTTGCCACCGGAATCCCCGGAGGCATTTGCACAATAGCCAACAAAGCATCCATTCCCTCAAGGCTTGCATTGATAGGAACTCCGATAACCGGCACAGTTGTCATTGAGGCAATTACGCCCGGCAAATGAGCCGCCATTCCTGCAGCAGCAATAACTACTTCAATGCCGTTTTCACGGGCGTGTGAAGCAAACAACTCGACTTCGCGGGGAGTACGGTGAGCCGATAAAGCATTCATCTCGAAAGGAATTTCAAACTCATTGAGCAATGCTGCCGCTTTTTCCATAACGGGCAAATCCGATGTACTGCCCATGATAATACTTACTTTGGGTTTCATTATCTGTGGATTCAATAATATTTTTGATTTTCTAAAACACAAAATCCAAATTAATTGATTACCTGATTAACCAATTAAGGCTTCATATTCGGCGGCAGAGAGTAATGTGCCGAGTTGCGAACTGTCCGAAACAGAGATTTTCACCATCCAACCTTCGCCATAAGGATCATTATTCACCAATTCGGGTTTATCCTCAAGCTCTGGATTTAATTCGAGAACTTCACCATCAACCGGGATAAATAGCTCCGAAACGGTTTTTACGGCTTCTACGGTGCCGAAAACATCTCCTGCGGCCAAGGTTTCGCCTACAGTTTCAACTTCCACGAAAACAATTTCGCCCAATTCGCTTTGGGCATAATCGGTGATACCAACATAAGCCGTATCGCCTTCAACACGTATCCATTCGTGTTCTTTTGTGTACTTTAAATTTTCAGGATTACTCATAATAATAGTTGTTGTTGTTTCGTTTGAATTCAAATATTTAGTTTAAATATAATTGGCATTGAACAGGATAGTGATCGGAATATTTTACCTTGGTTATTTTAAAGTTTTCAGGTGTAAACTGAGGATTATACAATATATAATCTATCCTGAAACGATAAATCGACAAATTCAATGTCCATCCTAACCCTAAACCTGTTTCGGAAAAAGCATCTTTCAGATTTCCTTTTATTTTAGTGTAAGCATACGACACGGGTACATCATTAAAGTCTCCGCAAACAATTGCTTTGTAAGGTGACTGGCTGATAAGCTCTGCAATTTTATCTGCCTGCTTTGCCCTCGTTTTGTAAGCTGTACCTAACTTCCGAGACAAATGCAAGGTTGTACCCGACAAATTTTCGGTATCGAAATTATCTTTCAACTGAACGGGCAACCTGCGATCACTTTCGGTGAGCCGGTTAGACTCTAAATGGTTATTAAACAGTCGTAAGGTATCATTGTTTACAACAATATCCGAAAATATTGAAACATTGTATTTTGATTTAAATGCTATGTTTTCTTTATTTATGATCGGAAATTTGGAAAATGTTGCTACACCCGATTTTGCCCAGGATTGATCCTGTTTGTACCAAATGTGCTTGTAGGGATATTTTTTGAAAATCTTGAGCACATCTTTTTCAGTGAGATATTTGTTTTTAGGGCTTACGGCAAATTCCTGCAAACATACAACATCCGCGTCAGCGTCCAAAATGAATTGAATAACCTGATTGGGATGTTCCAAAGTATGCTTCTCAAGCCCACCGCTCATCATCGTGTTATAAGTAAGAACTTTGATAGGATTTTCGGGATGTTCCGATTGGGTCTTCCCAAAATGAACGGGTATTGTATCGGCAATTTGAGAAGCAGCCAGAAAAAGAACAATTAACGAAATCAGGAAAAGCCATTTGCGGGCGACAATCCAAAAAATCACAAAAACAATGTTCAGAAAAATGATTATGGGAAAAAATAAAGTGGCATACGCTGGTATTATAAACTTTTCAGGACTCACCACAGCACCAATTAAAGTCAGCGCCATAACGAAAACAACTACTAAATTAGCTGTCAGCATGATCCCTTTTATTATCGTCCTACCAAACATTTAAAATCAAAAATCGGAACACATTGTCAAAAAAAAACTTTGATGATTTATTTTTTCCCTTGCTCGAATAATCGTTTCTTTTCGTCACTCGAAAGACTTTCGTATCCGGAAGTTTTAATTTTATCAAGAATACGGTCTATTTCCTCCATTCGCCGTGCTTTATTCATGTTGAATTCAGCATCACTCATTTTGTAATTCCCTTTTTTATTATTCGGTTTTACTTTTAATTTACGCGGCTTAAACAAGTCGGAAAAAAAATCGAGCAACTTATTCAACCACTTCGTAAAATCCTTCCCCTGCCGCAAAGATACAACAAAAAAATAACCCGTCAAAGCGCCGCCGAGATGTGCTATTTCGCCTCCGGCATTGTTCGATGTAATACCAAAGAAACTTGCTAAAACTGCAATTACAGCCACATATTTTAATTTAATATTACCAATAAACAACATGCGCAACTCCATATTCGGCGATTGCATTGCCACGGCCACAATTATTGCCATAATTGACGCTGATGCTCCGAGTAAGACAGTATGCTGAATAACCGGTTCAAAATAAGGGAAAATATTGAAAGCCGCCACATAAAACAAAGCCCCTGCAAAGCCTCCCATTATATACAAACCCACCAATTGTTTTTCGGTAAAAAACATCAAAAACAGTTTACCAAACCAATATAAAGCCAACATATTGAACAATATGTGGAATATACCTTCGTGCAAAAACATGTAAGTCAATATTGTCCAGGGTTGATATAATATTGCCAGCAAATCGGCCGGTAAAGCTAAATAAGTAACAATAAAACCGGCCGGAAGATTAAATAATCTGAAAAAGATTAGAACTACCTTCAACAACAAAAAAACACCTGCATTTATAAAAATCAACCGCGTCAAAGCATTTCCATGACGGAAAGCGAGTTTTAATCTGTCTAAAACATCCATATCGATTCGTTAAATTAAAAAATGTATTTAAATTCTTTTTTTACGCCAGATAAGAATTAATATTGCTCCAAAAAGCATCCCGCCAAGATGTGCAAAATGAGCGACGTTATCGCCCGAGAAATTGGCAACCCCTAAAAACAATTCCATGACACCATACAACAGAACAAAAAGACGGGCTTTGATAGGTACAGGGAAAAAGATAAGCATAAGGCGAGCTTCGGGAAACAACCAACCGAAAGCAAGCAAAATTCCAAAAATGGCACCCGAAGCACCCACGGTTACCGGCAAGTCGACAAACATACGTTTCATATCAACAATTGCAGCGGCATCGAAGGCTTGCAGGTTGCTGAACCTGAAATATTTACTCAGAGCATCCTGGTATGCCAACAGGCTTTCGCCCGAATTGGCTGCAATTGCATTATTCATCGCATTTACAAGCGATTGATAATCTATCGTCCAAAATAGTTGTTGTATGATACCGGCGCCTACACCGGTAAGTAAATAGTAAAACAAGAAACGGCGTCCACCCCAGGCGTTTTCCAGCGCTCCACCAAACATGTACAGGGCAAACATATTAAAAAATATATGATTAAAACCCCCGTGCATAAACATGTATGTCAACAACTGTGCAGGATTGAATTTTCCGGATGCCCAGTAATGCATCCCTAAAATATCGGTTAAATCAACATTCACTCCCCAACGTCGAAAAAAGCCAGGTGTAACCAGAGTTGCCAACCACAATATTATATTAATCGCCAATAAATTTTTTACAACCGGAGGGATTGCGCCTAAAAAAGATGATCTGTAATTATTCATTTATTTTTTTTTGAAAAATCTTGTTTTTAAAAACTATGAAGTAAAACATTTCTCAACAGTTATTTGTTGAAAAAAGATTTTTTTAGACGGATAAAAAATATTTTCAACATTTATACTGCATTCACAGCGTTTTCTTCACGCAAAAGTAATTAAATAATAGCCAAAAATGTGTTTTCTAACATATTTTTTGAAAAAGTGTAAAAATATCGATATTTTTTTTACTTAAATGCTTGTAATTTATTTTCAAACCACTACATTTGCATTATCAAAGTGTATGTTTATTGTTTCTAATTAAAAAAAAATCAAAAAAATCGTATGAACAAAGCAGAATTAATCAATGCCATCGCAGCTGAAGCAGGTCTTAGCAAAGTCGATGCAAGAAAAGCGCTTGACGCAGTTGTTAAAAGTGTATCTGACGCCCTTATTGCAGGCGACAAAGTTAGTTTAGTAGGTTTTGGAACTTTTTCGGTTGTTGAACGCGCTGCTCGTCCGGGCATCAACCCGGCTACAAAACAAGCTATTACTATTGCAGCTAAAAAAGTTGCTAAATTTAAAGCCGGTGCTGAATTGACATCTGCAATCAACTAAGATTTGGCAGATCAGAATTAAAAAAAAGGAATATAAAAAATTTATATTCCTTTTTTATTTAAAATCAATATTATGAATTCGTCTTGACTTTTGTATTGATTATGATTTCGCTCCTAACGGAGCTCTAAGGGATATAATTTATGAACATTATTACCATAATAACGCTTCTCCGAAGCCTTATTATGCTCCGTTAGGAGTAATATTATGGTAATTATGGTTAATATTAAAAATGAAAAGCTCCGTTAGGAGCGACATTATAAAAAGTCAAGACGAATTCTATTCCAAAAATATAGCTTTCGAAATTTCCCGCGCCTTTTCCTCTCCTTTCAACTCCTCAACAAGCCTGAGGGCAAATTTTATAGCCACTCCTGCCGCTTTAGCTGTATAAATCATCCCTGATTTAACAATTGTTGATTTCGATAAATTCGCACCTATCAACTGACTTTCAAATCCGGGATAACAAATTGCCTCTTTATCTCTCAACAACCCCATTTTACCTAAAATAGAAGGGGCTGCACAAATCGCTGCAATTTCTTTTCCTTTTTCAGCCTGAACCGAAATCAGCTTTTTAAGTCCCTCGTGTTGATCCAAATAAGTGGTTCCTGGTAGTCCTCCGGGTAAAAAGAGCAAGAAATCGTTTGAGAAGTCTGTTTCATTAAAAACAGAATCGGCTAAAACAGTGATTCCATGCGCACCACTTACGGCACGATTTGAAGAGATGGATACTGTTGTAACTTCAATGCCGGCACGCCTGAAAATATCTATCGGTGCCACAGCTTCAATTTCCTCGAAACCTTCAGCTAAAAATAAAAACACTTTCATGTGTTTATAATTATTATTTATATAGTATTCAGTATTTTACAAAACGCAAAGAAAAGTTTAAAATTTCATGTACATGCTCGTGGCGATACTCTTGTGTGCTTTGCGTTTGATGTCAGTTTCATCTTCGGGGTTTCC
>JAJFVH010000038.1 GCA_021371875.1 Bacteroidales bacterium | reverse complement strand
ATTACAAGTCTGGAAATAAATCATGGATAGAAAATGAGAGTTCCTATTTTCTTGCAAGTCCTGATTTTTTTGAAGCAGCCAATCTTTCTCCAACTTCGGATTCGATTAAATATGAATTTGCCGATAAAAACGATAGTTTTTCAAGTTATTTATATCCAATTGAAAATATAGACAAGTCGGATGAATATTCAGCATGGAGAGATTTATCTCCAATAAGTAACGTGAAAAAAGATACAATGAATTGGGAACATGTGTTAAATGATACATCGCTGCCTCTGTATTTGTCTTATCCTAATAATGATTACCATGTGGATTATTTAGGTTCATTGCATGCAATGTACATTCAGATTAATATTTCAAATAATTCAGAAGGATTCAATCGTGCAATTAAAAATTGTTTAGATTCCAATAATGTTCAGCATTTAATAATTGATTTTCGATTTAATGGTGGTGGAGATTACACAAAACTTGCAGCCTTCTCAAAGACAATTCATCAAAAGGTTAAAGGTAAAATATTCATAATAACTGGGAAGGCAACATTTTCAGCCGGAATATGTATTGCAGCCAGATTAAAATATTTTTCAAAAGGCAGAGCCATAATAATTGGACAAAATTCAGGTGATAGTCTTCAGTTTTGGGCTGAAGGACGACAATTTTCTTTGCCAAATTCTAAAATAGTTGCAAGAGCGGTATATGGATACCATGATTGGGAAAATGATAACTTTGAATTGTTTAAAACACATTGGATTAATTTGTTCTTTGGAATTGCTGCAAAGGATTTAACCCCTGATGTTCCAGTAAAACTTTTATTTAAGGATTATTATAAAGGGATTGATAAAACAATGATTGAAATAACAACTTTGCACAACACGCGGTATAGCCATTAAAGGTTTCAGTGGTTTGCGAAGGGCAGTATCCCGTATCAAAGTTTGTTGTAACTTGATAGGAGAATCGCCCGCAATCCCCAACGTTTCATACCGCCAACGTTATATAATATGTTCCATGTATTAGTGCTACTATGAAAAAGGAAGACTTTGAATACACAGAAATACAACCTGACGCGCGTTTGGCTGATTTTGTCGAAATCTTTTGGATGAATGCCAACAACACAGAGAACGACAAAGAATTTACGCTTTTTCCTGATGGCGGTATCGATATTATTTTCACCATCAGGAATAATGAACCTGTCTTTGCCTGTTTGAATAATATCGACCGTAAACCCAAAGACTATCTGTTTACTGCTAATACCATGCTTTACGGAATTCGTTTTACCTTGTTTGGAGCAGAGTCTTTTTTGAATTATAATGTTGCAAATATGGATGATTCTACATTTCAACTACCGCTTGGTTTTTGGGACATCAACAATGACGATTTGAGAAACACCGATACTTTCACAAAAAAAATCACTGAAATATTACTCAATTTTTATCCCTCAAATATTGATGAAAGAAAACGTCATTTATTCCAACTTATTTATTCTACTGCGGGAAGTTTAACGGTAAAAGAATTATCGGAAAAAGTCTGTTGGAGCAGTCGGCAGATAAACCGCTATTTTAATCATTATTTTGGTATTTCTTTAAAAAGTTATTGCACTATCTTACGTTTTTGGAAATCCGTATCACATTTAAAAGAAGGAGAATACAGACCCCAACTGAACTATGCCGACCAAGCGCATTTTATCAAAGAAGTAAAGCATTTCACCAATCTTACTCCTACACAATTGTCGAAAAGAAAAAACGACCGATTTATACAATTTTCTACTTTTAGTTCGAAGTAAATTTGCAATGTTTTTTATAAAACTATTGTTTTGTCTATCTCTGTTAATTGAGATAGCATATTATTTATTAGAATTTAAGATTTTAGTTTATGAAATTTACTAAAAAAGAAATTGTTATCATCGTTATTATTACGCTGTTAACGGTATTGGAAGCGTTGAGTATTGATTTGTATCTTCCCGCGTTTAAGTCAATCGCTGATTTTTTTGAGACGGAACAAGGCAAGGTGCAGATTACGGTCTCAATTTTCTTGGCAGGTTTTGCTGTCGGGCAGTTACTTTGGGGACCACTGTCAGACCGTTTCGGACGTAAAATTCCAATTCTCATTTCAATGCTGATTTACACGCTTGTTTCGTTCCTTGTGGTAAGAGCCACAACCATAGAGCAAGTGTGGGTTTATCGTTTTTTGCAAGCGTTTAGCGGTTCGGCGGGCGTGGTAATTTCTCGCGCTGTGGTTACTGATGTGTTCGACCGGAAACGCACAACAAGTGTTTTTACCATTTTAGCGGTTGCTTACGGCGTAGCCCCCATTCTTGCTCCGAGTATTGGCAATTTATTGGTCAAATACGGCAATTGGCAAAATACCTTCATTGTAATGGGCGTTATGGGTGCAGCCATAATTCCGATGGTGCTGTTCGGATTGCCCGAAACGAGGTCGAAAGAAAATATCACGAAGAAAAAACCTATGCACGAACGGACGGTTTTAGGCTCGTATCTGCACGTTGTAAGGAACAGGCAGTTCCTCGTTTACACGCTTATCGGTGCTATGGTGTACTGCGGATTGCTTACCTACATATCCAATTCTCCTTTCCTGTTGATGGAAAAAGGTGGTTTTTCGGGTACGCAATACGGGATTATTTACGCTGTTAACGCGATAGGAATGATGATTGCGACCTATTCGATTAATTTCTTTATGAAAAGAATTACCGTCGCGCAGATTGTTAAATATGCTTCGTTGGCGGTATTAATTGTCAGCATTGCATTGGGAATAGCCATTTGGGCTGATATGTCGAATACTGTTATTTTGGTTTTGCTCTTTTTGTACATGATGCCGATAGGAATGATTTTCCCAACCACAACCGATTTAGCGTTAGAACCATTTCACAACGACAGCGGAACAGCTTCCGCCATATTCGGATTTACGCAATTGGCATTGACTTTTGTGGTTTCAGGCATTGTGGGCTTAGTACAGAACAATTCGGCAATGCCGATGTCGGTAGCCTTAATAGTTTGCGCACTTATCGGTTATATTTATTCTGTAACTTATAAAAAAGAAGTATAAACTTGCATTGACAGTTTTAGCAATAATACACATCATGTAACATCGTGTAGGCAAAAGAGCGGGTGTATGTTACGTTCAAACTTTTGCGTACCTTTGTGGTTGAAGTTCTCGTATCAGGCCGCTCCCACGCGAATTCTATCGCGTGGGTGAATAAATCGAAACTGTTTAAAAGGGAGAAAAATGAAAGTGTAAATAATGTAAATTGCCACACGATGCAAACCCTTAGTTTGTAGTTTGAAAATATTCTAAAGGTTATTTTCTTACTTTTGTTGTATAAAAGAAGGAATTAACCGATCCT
>JAJFVH010000016.1 GCA_021371875.1 Bacteroidales bacterium | reverse complement strand
ATATTTCGGTGCGCTGCACCTTTGTGCTTTTTCTGCTTGTATTTTCTACCAATATATCGGGACTCTGTCCCTTTGTTGGCAGGTGCAGCGCACCGAAATATATTATTTGAAACTTTAGGAGCTTTTGCGGATAATCATTTTCAATAAAAAATATTACAACATTATTTATTCTCTATTATAGAAGTCATCTTGACTTTTTGTTGTTTTTAATTTTCTTGAATAGTATAATCATAAAGGCTATGTAATTGAAGCTTTTCCAGATAGAAACAGTAACATCAAATCTATTAAGAAGATATATGAAACTATCCATCCAAGCATTAGTTCTTTCAATAGCATATCGTTGTTTATAAAGTAAATCATCTAATAAATACTCCTCTTTTGTTTCCCCATTACGATAATTGAAAGCCACATTTGAAATAACTCTCCATTTATTACAAATGGAACGAAATTCTTTTTGAATCAAAACCTGAATCAGCATTAAGGAGAAGACCATCAGTGCTAATTTTTGATTCAGTTAATGTAGAGAACAACTCCTCTGATGATTTTTCTATTGCAAATAAATCATTATGGTTCCCCGCTACCGGACTCGATAAAGCCAGTGGTAAACCTTGTCTATCAGAAAGGTATAATGAATTTGTTGTTTTTCTTTTCTTTCTGCCCTGATAGGCAACTTCTTCGCCTCCGCGAAGTGCGGTAGCATGACTACCATCTAAATCAGCACTGGATAAATCCAGAAACGATTTATATTTTTCAAGTATCTTTGTCCAACAATATTCCCACTGACCATTCTTACTCCATTTACGAAAATGGCCAAAGACAGTCTTGTAACTTAGTACAACTTCTGAAAACAAACTTTTTACTGGTAACATATGCCACTGACAGCCAGTTTTAAGTTTATATAATATGCTGTTTATTACCTCTATCAGACAACTACTTGTCTGAAAACCTCTTTTTGCTACCGATAAATGTGGTAGTATTTCAATTCTTATTGTATCTTTGTCAAGTACTTGGTACATCATAGAAGGGAATCGTTATATTGTTTTGTCGCATACAAAACGTTCCCTTCTTTTCAATATTGTGCTAACCATTCAAAAAGTCAAGACGACTTCTATGATAAACATCTAAAAAAGCTGTGGTATGGATATTTTTCTGATTATTTTGGCAGGAATCTTTGTAATTGTAGGTTTTGTTGGTTCTGTTTTGCCGGTTTTGCCGGGTGCGCCGTTGAGTTATATCGGCATTTTGTTGCTGCATCTTACCGACAAGGTTCAGTTCTCGACCGATTTCCTGATTCTTTGGTTAGTCATTATAATTCTTGTTCAATTGCTTGATTATTTTGTGCCTATTTGGGGGACAAAGAAATTTGGCGGTTCAAAACGTGGTGTGTGGGGAAGTACGTTGGGTTTGATTGTCGGAATGTTCATAGGTCCGTGGGGAATTGTTCTCGGTCCGTTTGTAGGTGCTTTGTTAGGCGAATTGTCCGAAAATAAAAGTACCAAAGAAGCTATGCGGGCCGCTTTCGGATCATTTGTCGGTCTTTTGTTGGGAACAATATCCAAACTGATTGTGGCAGGCTTTATGATTTATTATTATGTTGAAGCATTGATCTGACAGATAAAATATTAATTGAATATACGATGACTATCAGCGCAAATAGGATGTACAAATTTATTGCGATTCTTTGCACGCTAATTTTGTTTTACTCGTGCAATACAACAAAGAAAATGACAATAACTGAAAGAAAACTTATTCAGAGCGCTGATGTCAATACGCCTTTTAGGGTGTTACTCGTAACCGAAAAGTCTGATTCTTTAGTGCTGCGTAAACCCTGTCGTGATGTTGATATTGTTAATGATAGTTTGAATATTAAATGGCTTATAGCAAGAATGAAAGCCACTATGAAAGCTGAATCCGGAGTCGGGATTGCAGCACCGCAAATTGGACTTTCGCGTAATGTGTTTCTCTTTGTTCGTGTTGATAAACCCGATATGCCGGTTGAGGTTGCCATTAATCCGAAGATTATTGAAGTACCCGTTAAAACCGTTTGTTTCGAGCGGGATGGCTGTTTATCAATACCCGATGTTTCAGGAAATTCAATTCGTTATCCGTGGGTAAAAGTTGAATATTATAATGAGAATGATGAGAAAATAACAGAAAAGCTGACTGGATATTCGCGCAACGATAATTTTGTAGCCGTTATTTTCCAGCATGAATTTGATCATCTTCAGGGAATTCTTTTTACCGATAAGCTTTGTGAAATGAATGACTAAGTGTACTTGGTGAATAATAGAAAAAAATAGAATTCTATGGGATGACAAAACCAACGGTCACGACCGAAAGGAGCAATTCCGATTCCGTCGAAGTTGCCGGAGTCGGAACTCCGGCAACTTGAATAAGGTACCTATGTGGTTTAATTAAAGTCATAATTATGACTTTAATTTGAATAAAGTTTAATGTCTTGTGGATAATTAAAACTTTGTTTTTGTTTCTGAAATAAAAAATATGCAATTTTTCTTGCTCAAATAAAAATAATTTATCATCTTTGCACCCATAAATAAATCAAAACGGAAATGAACGCAAGTTTGACAATTAATAAATTTTGGTGGTGGCACTTACGAAACAACAAATCGTGAGAGGGTGCACCTGTGTATATTGTCAGAAGAAAAATATAACAAAAAGGCTTGTCGGAACTCACGATAAGCCTTTTTTATTTACAATTTATTCATTTACAATTTACAATTACTTATTTAACCAATAATGGATTATTCAATAGATAACAACGGCTACTACGGGGAATTTGGCGGGGCGTATATCCCGGAAATTCTTCACGGAACGGTGGAACGTCTTAAAGAAGCATATTTTGCTATCAAAGATGATGCTTCGTTTAAGGCGGAATATTACGATTTGCTGAAAAACTATGTGGGACGGCCTTCGCCTCTTTATTTTGCTAAACGGCTTTCAGCGGAGTACGGAACAAAAGTTTACCTGAAACGAGAGGATCTGAATCATACGGGTGCACACAAAATTAACAATGCTTTGGGACAGATTTTGCTCGCCAAGCGCATGGGCAAGACCCGCATTATTGCCGAAACCGGCGCCGGACAACACGGCGTGGCAACGGCGACGGCTTGCGCGCTGATGGGGTTGGAATGTATTGTGTTTATGGGCAAAACCGATGTGGAACGCCAGTTCCTGAATGTACAGAAAATGCGTATGCTGGGTGCAACGGTGGAACCAGTGACGAGTGGAAACATGACACTGAAAGATGCTACCAACGAAGCTATTCGCTACTGGTGCTCCAATCCCGATTCGTTTTATATCATCGGTTCCACGGTAGGTCCGCACCCGTATCCCGATATGGTCGGATTTTTCCAATCGGTAATCAGCGAAGAAATAAAAGAGCAACTACAGGAGCAAACCGGCCGCGATTATCCCGATTACCTGATGGCTTGCGTGGGTGGCGGAAGTAATGCCATGGGAACCTATTATCATTATCTGGACGATAAACGTGTGAAAATCATTTCGGCGGAGGCGGGCGGGTTGGGAATTGATTCCGGAGAATCGGCAGCCACTATTCATTTAGGTCGTACCGGAATTATTCACGGTGCCCGCACGTTGATTATGCAGAACGAAGATGGCCAGATTACCGAACCGTATTCCATTTCGGCAGGACTGGATTATCCCGGAATCGGTCCGGCTCATGCTTTTTTTGCTAAAATAGGTCGTACCAAAGTGCACGCGATAAATGATGATGAAGCGTTGGAAGCGGCTTTCGAAATCACCAGGCTGGAAGGGATTATTCCGGCCATCGAATCGGCACACGCGCTGGCAATATTGAAAAAAGAGAAAAACACCTTTAAGTCTGACGATATTGTGGTGATAACCGTTTCGGGGAGGGGCGATAAGGATATGGATACTTATGTAAAATATTACAAAGCCCCCTAAATCTCCCAAAAGGGTATTTAAAAAAGCCTCCAAAAGGAGATGTTAAGACCTAATTTGCAAAATGAATAATAAATATAAACTATACTAACTAATACTCCTCCCCTCTGTGGGGAGGTTGGGAGGTTTTTTATGAAATTAACAGTAAATTCAAAAACAATGCTGGCGGACATGCAGACTCCGGTGGGCATTTATCTGAAAGTTCGCGATTTATATACGAACTCAGTCTTGCTCGAAAGTTCTGATTATCATGGTGTGGAAAATAGTTATTCGTATATCGGGTTTTGTCCGATTGGAGGAATCTCGGTGAATAATTTTTTGATAGTCGAAGAATATCCCGATGGCGAACAAATCGAAACTCAAATAGTTGATAAACTTACTGTTGCCGAACGTTTCGATATTTTTCTGAAAACTTTTGAGGTGGTTCGGAACGAAAGCAAACCGGATATTAACGGCTTATTCGGATACACTTCGTATGAGGCGGTGCAGTATTTTGAAGATGTAAAACTGAGCGCACGCAACACTGTTCCGGGAGATATGCCCGGATTGCATTATGTGTTTTTTAAGTATATTATAGCCATCAATCATTTCAACAACGAGTTGACTATCATTGAAAATTTGCTTGAAAATGAAATATCGGCGATATCATCGATTGAGCAGATTCTGGGAAATAATAATGTGGCTACTTACAAATTTGAAACTGTTGGTGAGGAAAAATGCGATATTTCGGATGAGGATTACAAGCGCATGGTAACTCGCGGGAAGGAAGAATGCCACAAAGGTAATGTTTTCCAGATTGTGCTTTCGCGGCGGTTTTATCAACAATACAAAGGCGATGATTTTATGCTGTATCGCACCTTACGTTCGGTGAATCCTTCGCCTTATTTGTTTTATTTCAACTTTGGCGATTTCCGTATTTTCGGTTCGTCGCCTGAGGCACATTTAGTGGTGGATGCCAAAAAACAAAAAGCTTATATCAAGCCCATTGCCGGAACTTTCCGCCGCACGGGCGACGATGAAAAAGATTTTCAACTGGCCGAGAAACTTCGCAAAGATAAAAAAGAAAACGCCGAACATGTGATGCTGGTCGATCTGGCTCGCAACGATTTGAGTCGCAATGCCGACCATGTGAAAGTAGAGGTTTTCCGCGAAGTACAATATTATTCACATGTGTTGCATTTGGTTTCGAGTGTGAGCGGAAAATTGAAGCCCGACACGAAAATTATCAAACTTTTTGCCGATACTTTCCCTGCAGGGACGCTTTCGGGGGCTCCGAAAATAAAAGCCATGCAACTGATCGATCAGATTGAACCGCACGACCGTGGCCCCTACGGAGGCTGTTTGGGTTATATCGGTTTCGATGGCAGTTTCAATCAAGCTATCACTATCCGTTCGTTCGTCAGTAAAAATAATACACTTTACTATCAGGCCGGTGCGGGCATCGTTGCCAAATCGGACGAAGAAAGCGAATTGCAGGAAGTAAATAATAAACTGGCTGCGTTGAAAACAGCAGTAATGACAGCCTCCCCAATACAAAACCCCCTAAATCCCCCGAAGGGGCACTTAAAGAGTTGAATTAGGAGAGTCCACTCATAAATTATTATTAATATTAAAAAAAATGCTCTTATAAGTCCCCCTTCGGGGGATTTAGGGGGCTGGAGATAGAACATGAAAATTTTAGTTTTCGATAATTACGACTCATTTACCTATAATTTGGTACATGCCGTGAAAAAGCTCGGATATACCGATGTGGAAGTGCATCGGAACGATAAGATAGCGTTGGAAGATATTGCCCGTTTTGATAAAATCATCCTTTCACCCGGACCGGGTGTCCCTTCCGAATCGGGCATTTTGTTGGATGTGATTCGTACGTATGCACCTACAAAAAGCATTTTGGGCGTTTGCCTGGGCGAGCAGGCTATTGCCGAAGCTTTCGGCGGAACATTAATCAACCTGGCTGAAGTACATCATGGCATTAGCTCTATGGTGGATGTGTTGGAAGAAGATGTTTTGTTCAACGATTTGCCAAAACGACTCGAAGTGGGACGTTACCATTCATGGGCTGTCGAAAAATCGACTTTGTCGGACTGCCTGACCATTACAGCCGTTGATGAAGAAGGTATGATTATGGGTTTGGCACACAAAATCTACGATGTGCGTGGCGTTCAGTTTCATCCCGAATCGGTATTGACACCAGACGGTGAGCAGATGCTGAAAAACTGGTTGACAGCCCCCTAAATTCCCCAAGGAGAACTTAAAGAAAAAGATAAAATTGATATGTTGATAATAAAAATCAAAACGAAACTAACTTAAATTCCTCCCCTTCGGGGAGGTTAGGAGGGGCTTTTTATGAAACAAATTCTTAACCGATTATTCGAACACGAATCTTTGTCTCGCGATGAAGCGGCTGTGGTAATGACCAATATCGCCGCCGGAAAATACAACGAATCGCAGATTGCGGCATTTATTTCGGTGTATCTGATGCGTAGCATTGAACTCGACGAGGTGATCGGTTTCCGCGATGCGCTTTTGCAGTTAGCTATTCCGATGGATTTGTCGGAATTTGATCCGTTGGACATAGTGGGTACGGGTGGAGATGGTAAAAACACCTTTAATATTTCCACCTGCAGTTGCTTTGCCGTTGCCGGTGCGGGTTACAAAGTGGCTAAACATGGTAACTACGGCGCCACTTCAGTAAGCGGTTCGTCCAATGTGCTGGAATATTACGGCGTAAAATTCACAACCGATATCGACGTTGTTAAACGTTCGCTCGACGAATCGGGCTTTGGATATTTGCATGCACCGTTTTGTAATCCGGCCATGAAAAACGTGGCTCCGATACGAAAAAACCTGGGCGTTCGTACATTTTTCAATGTACTCGGGCCGCTCATCAGCCCCGTCCGACCGCAATACCAATGCCTCGGGGTGTATAACCTGAAAATGATGCGGCTGTATAATTATATTTATCAAAATCTGGGTTGTCAGTATTCGGTGGTGCATACACTCGACGGTTATGATGAAATTTCATTGACCGACACATGTAAAATAATGACGAATAGTGGCGAATTTGTTTATACGCCTGAGAAACTGGGTTTTAAAAAGTTAGAACAAAAAGAATTATGGGGCGGAAATACGCTTGAGGAAGCAGCGCAAATTTTTATGAATGTGCTCGATAACAAGGGCACCGATGCACAACGCAATGCAGTGATCATCAATACGGCATTTGCTATCCAGACACGTAATCCGTATAAACCGCTCGAACAATGCAAAGCCGAAGCAACCGAATCGCTTGCAAGCGGAAGGGCGAAAAAGGCGTTTGTGAAGTTTGTGGAGATATATAAATGACAGGCCCCTAAATCCAGACCCTGCCTGCCGCAGGCAAGCTCACCCGAAGGAGAGGGAGTAAGAGTGGGACTTAAATTAGTTTAGATAATGAAAAATGAAAATATAGACGATGCTAACTTAAACTCCTCCCCTTTGGGGAGGTTGGGTGGGGCTTCAATCTTAGATAAAATACTTGCTTCCAAAGTCATTGAAGTTGCTGAGCGCAAACTCTCAACTCCCGTTTCAGTATTGGAAAAATCGCCTGCTTTTTTGCGAAAATGTTTGTCGTTGAAGCAGAGTTTGCTGAATTCTGAGTCGGGTATTATTTCGGAGTTTAAACGCAAATCGCCTTCACTTGGATGGATTTACGAAGATGCAGACGTGATGAAAGTAACTTCTGGTTATAGTGCGGCGGGCGCTTCAGGTATTTCCAT
>JAJFVH010000135.1 GCA_021371875.1 Bacteroidales bacterium | reverse complement strand
TAAAATTTAAACAGATGAACCCCCATGACCGAGATTAAAAATCAGGACACACAAGGAGATGATTATAAAATAACAAAACTCAAAGTACCTGTATTATTCCCCCTTTAGGGGGTTAGGGGGCAGATATATAAATTATAAACACATGAAAACAGCCTCATAAACAGTTTTGTTTATGAGGCTGAATTGACTGAGGAAAACAATTTTTATTTATTCACACGGAATGTCTCGTTACCGTTTTTCAGAAAATCGACGATTTGTTTTGCCGCCGCAATACCCGCATTGATATTGGCCTCGGCTGTTTGTGCTCCCATTTTCTTGGGAGTAGAGAAATAACGAGTTGCAAATTTCTCCATCATTTCGGTATGATTACCGGGCAAAATATCAGTAACATATTTAAAATCAGGACTATCTTCCATAAACTGAACCAATTCCGCCTCGTGAATTACTTCTTTCCGGGCTGTATTCACCACGACGGCACCTTTTGGGAGCAATCCGAGCAATTCGGCATTAATCGACTGTTTTGTTTCTTTAGTTGCCGGAATATGAACCGAAATAATGTCACAAGTCTGGTACAACATTTTTACAGAGCAAGTAGGCTCCACGCCTTCTGCTCTAATATCTTCGTCACGACAGAACATATCATACGCCAAAACCTCCATGCCAAAACCTTTGGCAATACGGGCTACATTGCGACCTACATTTCCAAAAGCATGAATTCCGAGCTTTTTACCTTTAAGTTCCGTTCCCGAAGTTCCGTCATAGAAATTACGCAAGGCATAAATCAACAACCCGAAGGCCAACTCGGCTACGGCATTGGCATTTTGCCCTGGTGTGTTCATTACGCAAACTCCCGCTGCCGATGCAGCATCAAGATCAACGTTGTCGTAACCGGCTCCTGCACGAACTACGATTTTCAGATTCTTAGCTGCGGCAATTACTTCCGCATCGATAATGTCGCTGCGAATGATTATTGCATCCGCATCCACAACGGCATCGAGCAATTGTTGTTTTTCCGTGTATTTTTCAAGCAAAGCCAGTTCAAAGCCGGCAGCTTCAATTTCCTGGCGAATACCGTCAACCGCCACTTTGGCAAACGGCTTATCTGTTGCAATAAGTATTTTCATAAGAGTCCCTTCGGTTCCCTCCCGCCGGAAGTCGGATACACGGCGAAAGGGGAATTAATTAAGTTTATTTTTGGGGAATATCTAAAAAATCGCTTCCAAACTTTACTCCTTTCGAGGGAGTCGGGAAAGCTTTTAATGTTGTTTTTCAAATTCCTGCATGCAATCAACCAAAGCCTGAACACTTTCGATCGGCATGGCATTGTAAATAGACGCCCTGAAACCGCCAACCGAACGGTGGCCTTTGATTCCATCCATACCGGCTGCAGTTGCATACTTCAAGAAATCGGCTTCCAATTCTTTATATTCAGGTTTCATAACGAAGCATACATTCATGCGTGAACGGTCTTCTCTGGCTGCTGTTCCGACAAAAATCCTGCTGTTGTCGATGGCATTGTAAAGCAATTCCGCTTTCGCAATGTTCTTCTTTTCCATTGCAATCAATCCACCGTTAGCTTTCAACCAACGTAAGGTTTCCATTGCGCTGTAAATAGGCAATACGGGAGGCGTATTAAACATTGAACCTTCGGCAATATGAGTTTTATAATTGAGCATGGTAGGAATGTAGCGCGACACTTTGCCAAGCAATTCATCTTTTACAACAACAAATGCCAATCCGGCTGGGGCTAAGTTTTTCTGAGCTCCACCATAGATAAGCGCATACTTAGAAACATCCATCGGACGGGAGAAAATATCGGACGACATATCGGCAATCAATGGAACCGGAGAATCTATATCCGTCAGAATTTCTGTCCCGTAAATAGTATTGTTGGTCGTGATGTGGAAATAATCGGCATCAGCCGGAATGACATAATTTTTAGGAATAAAAGTATAATTAGCCTCTTTGGACGAAGCAACTTCAATCGTTTCACCAAAACCCTTTGCCTCTTTCATGGCTTTGTTAGCCCAAACGCCGGTGTTCAGATAGGCGGCTTTCTTTTCAAAGAAATTGAATGGTACCATGCAGAATTGCATGCTCGCACCTCCTCCTAAAAACAGTACGGAATAGCCCTCAGGGATATTTAATAATTCTTTAAAAAGCGCAACCGCTTCATCGATTACTGCTTGAAAATCTTTGGAACGATGACTGATTTCCAAGACCGAAAGAGTTGAGCCGTTGAAATCCAACACTGCCTGAGCTGTTTTCTCGATAACTTCGCGAGGCAAGATAGATGGACCCGCACTAAAATTATGCTTCTTCATACAAAAAAATTTATGTTTGTTTTGTTAGTTTTATCATTCCGAAAAAAGAGAGCGCAAAAATACGGAAATTTTTAGTTATTTCCTCGTAAAAATGTGTTTTTATAATTTTTGAAGCTCATTTTTTTATACTCATACAAACTGCACGGCAAAACACGTATATTTATTCATTGACATGGCTCACAAAATGAATAATTGTGTTATTAATTCTTTGATGCAATTTTATTTCCCCTCTTCAGGGAAAAATTCATTTGCCGGAGTTGGAACTCCGACATCCCAAACATAATTTCAAATTTATTTGTCGGAGTTGGAACTCCGACATCCCAAACACAAAACGTTAAACTCACATCCCGCCAAAGACAAGATCAGCTTTTCAAGCCTTTCAAGCCAGATACTATAATCGTGTCTACCCGCTTACAGCGTGAAATCCGATTACGCTTACAGTGTGAGACCCGATTATTTTCCTCGGATAATCCTCTTTATATCGTTCAGTTTATTCAGCGCTTCCACCGGAGTGAGGTTATTGATGTCGAGATTCTTGATTTCGTCGCGGATTTGTTCCAACACAGGATCATCGAGCTGGAAGAAACTCAGTTGCATACCTTCACGGTGTTCGGCAATCTCACCAACAGGTTTCGAAACTGTCGATTGCCGGTTGTCGGCTTCAAGGTCTTTCAGAATTTGCTCCGAACGTTTTACAATGCTTTGCGGCATCCCTGCCATTTTAGCCACGTGAATACCGAAACTGTGCTCGCTTCCGCCACGAACGAGCTTCCGCAGGAAAATTACTTTTTTATCCACTTCTTTCACCGATACATTGTAATTTTTAATGCGGTGAAACGATTTTTCCATTTCGTTCAGTTCATGATAATGCGTTGCAAAAAGTGTTTTGGCTTTACACGAAGGATGTTCGTGAATATATTCCACAATAGCCCAGGCAATAGAAATACCATCATACGTACTCGTTCCGCGTCCTAATTCATCGAAAAGAATGAGGCTTCGGTTCGACAGGTTATTCAGAATGCTGGCGGCTTCGTTCATTTCCACCATGAAAGTCGATTCGCCCAACGAAATATTATCGCTGGCCCCCACCCGTGTAAAAATTTTATCGACCACTCCTATTCTCGCACTCTCCACCGGGACAAAACAACCGATTTGCGCCATCAATGTTATTAACGCCGTCTGGCGAAGCAAAGCCGACTTACCTGCCATATTCGGTCCGGTAATGATTATAATCTGTTGCGTTTCACTGTCGAGATAAACGTCGTTGGCAATGTAGCTTTCGCCTATGGGAAGTTGCTTTTCAATTACCGGATGCCGGCCTTGTTTGATATCGAGTACATCATTGTCCAACACTTCGGGACGAACATATTTATTTTCGGTCGAAACTTTGGTAAACGAAAGCAAGCAGTCGAGTTGTGCAATCAGGTTCGAATCCAATTGAATAGCAGTGATGTAATCGGAAAGGCTAATAACCAATTCATTAAATAAACGGGTCTCGATAGTTAAAATTTTCTCTTCAGCGCCCAGAATCTTCTCTTCGTATTCTTTCAGTTCCTGGGTAATATAGCGTTCGGCATTCACCAGGGTTTGTTTGCGAATCCACGTTTCAGGCACTTTATCTTTATGTGTATTACGCACTTCGATATAGTAACCAAATACATTGTTAAAACTGATTTTTAAACTCGGAATGCCGGTGAGTTCACTTTCACGATCCTGAATTTTTTGTAAAAACTCTTTGCCGGAATGAGCTAACATGCGCAGTTCGTCCAAATCCGGATCAATGCCATGGCGGATAATTCCACCCCGGTTGATTAAATTGGGCGGATCGTTATTCACTTCTTTCTCAATTTTTTCCGAAATAACATGACAGGCATTCAGTTGATCGGCAATTTTCTGTAAAGTAACATTGTCTGTTCCGGCGCAAGCTTCCTTGATCGGCTCAATAGCTTTCAACGCCACTTTCAGTTGCACCACTTCACGCGGATTAATACGTCCGACCGCTACTTTGGAAATAATGCGTTCCAAATCACCAATTAACGAGATATTTTGCTCTAATAATTGTTTTAACCCTGGATTCTTGAAAAAAAACTCCACCACACTCAAACGTTCGTTGATAGGATTTACATCTTTCAGCGGAAAAGCAATCCAGCGCTTGAGCAAACGAGCGCCCATCGGGCTGATGGTTTTATCCAGAATATCCACCAGAGTGCGCGCTCCTTCGTTAATAGAACTATAGAGTTCGAGATTGCGTACCGTAAAACGGTCGAGCCAGACATAACGATCTTCCTCAATACGTGCCAGTTGGGTGATATGCCCAGTTTGCTGATGATGCGTCAAATCCAGATAATGAAGGATAGAACCCGCAGCCACCACCCCATTGGGCAGGTTGTCCACCCCGAAACCTTTCAGGTTTTTGGTTTCGAAATGTTTGAGTAGCCGTTCGTTAGCTGTATCGGGTGTGTAAGCCCAGTCTTCAAGGGCGTAAGTAAAAAATTTCGTACCGAATTGCGCTTCAAAATCCTTGCGTTTGGTACGATCGAAAAGCACTTCTTTCGGGCTGAAACTATTCAGCAGTTTATCCACATATTCGCCTGTCCCTTCGGCAACCAGAAATTCGCCGGTAGAAATATCGAGAAACGAAACCCCGACCCGTTGTTTGTTCATGTAAACGCTTGCCAAAAAATTATTTTCCTTGTGATTCAGCGTAGTGTCGCTATACGAAACACCGGGCGTAACCAATTCGGTAACACCGCGTTTCACAAGTTTTTTGGTCAGCTTCGGATCTTCGAGCTGGTCGCATATCGCCACACGTTTTCCGGCACGAACTAATTTAGGCAAATAAGTATCGAGTGCGTGATGCGGAAATCCTGCCAGTTCCACACTTTTAGCCGAACCGTTGGCACGGCGTGTTAATGTAATTCCAAGTATTTCGGCCGATTCAATTGCATCGGTCGAAAAAGTTTCGTAAAAATCGCCGCAGCGAAACAACAAAATCGCGTCAGGGTGCTTTGCCTTGATTTCGAAGTATTGTTTCATCAACGGAGTTTCTACTATTTCGTTTACCATAAAGCCCCTTTCATCCCCCAAAGGGGAAATTAAATAAAATATTTGATATTAAATCATTTCTTTAAACCTTCAACAACTACAGCAAATTCTATTTCCCCTCTTTGGGGATTAGAGGGCTGAATAGTCCATCTATCGCGTCCGTCATTCCCGACCACGCGTATTTTTGCTTTTCTACTTTGATATTTTCAATAAATTCATCCGAGCGGTTATTGGTATAAAAATCGACCAGTGCATCGGCAATTTGCTCAGGTTCCACATCGACCACATATCCCACTTTTCCATGAGGAACAATTTCTGCTAATCCGCCTACATTGGTAACTAACATAGGCTTATCGAAATAATAAGCAATCTGGCTCACACCGCTTTGCGTAGCAGTACGATATGGTTGTGCCACAATATCGGAAACACTGAAATAATTTCGAACGTCATTGTCGGGAATAAACACTGTACGCAATTCGACAAAATTATCCAATTTAAGTTTGGCGATTAAATGTAAATAAGGTTCTGGATTTTCGTAGAACTCGCCTGCAATTATAAGTTTGAGCGGAAACTGACGCAACCTTTCATCGGCAAAAGCCTCAAGTAACAAATCCAACCCTTTATACTGGCGGATAAACCCAAAAAACAGGATATATGAATTTTGCTCATGTAATCCCAACTTCATAGCCGCCGTTTTTTTGTCCAACGCATCGCCATAATGATCATAAATAGGATGTGGTGAAACTTTTTTGGGTTTATTTGTTTTATCAAAACTTTTAACATCCTCGATTACAGAATCGGCCATCACTACAAATCCGTCCATCGCGTTCACAAAATACTGTGGAAACAATTTGTCGAGTATGGTTGGCTCATGAGGTATCATATTATGTATAAGCGCCACCATTTTTGTATTCGAATTACGGGCAAAGCGCGCTATTGTCCCGAAACACGGAGCTACAAAAGCCATCCAGTAGCAGAAAATAACTTTGTCGGGCGATTTCTTTTTTATTTCGCGACCGGTTTTAATCCATGAGACCGGATTCATAGAATTAATCCTGCGATGAATTTTCAAATCGGCAGGAGCCTTCTCTCCCGAAAATTGTGTTTTCCCAGGGAACAGAAAAGACGGATATTGCAACGAGAATGTGTAAATTTCAACCTCGTGTCCTTGCTTGCTGTATTCCCGTGCCAAGCGTTCGTTATATGCCGCCAGCCCCCCCCTGTATGGATATGTTGTGCCAACAATAATTATTTTCATGATGTTTTGTATTATTTCAATCTGATTTACGAGCCAAACATCTCGTTTTATTTGTTTTTACAAATGCAAATTTCATTTATTAGCGATATGCAAATGTACGAAATTATTCAGTTGGAGTTAATTTAAACTGTTTGATTTTTTTGGGCTTCGCATTCACAGCTGAAACCACTCGTGCTTTTTGAAAAAAAATGAACTAATTTTCAATTTTTTGGGCAAATAATTTTATTTGTCGCTGAAAAATCATTTAATTTGTGGTCTGAAAAAAATTGAACAAAATAAATAAATATCGCAATGAAAAACTTATTGAAAAACCTGGGTCCAATTATGATATTGGTTGGAGTGATAATATTGGCAATATACTTCTTTACCGAGTCAAATTCAAACACTTATCTTGCATCCGCCGGCATCATCATGGTTGTAGGATTTTTTACCCATATTTTTACGAATAAAAAAATCAAGTAATTATTTTGAAAAAACTAAAAAGCCGGTACACTATTGTTCCGGCTTTCTGTTTTTGTATGAGTCTGTAAAATTCAAAACAAGGTCAATTGCCCGGTAATATCATCAAGAAGGCGGTTCTGATCCACAATATTATCATCTGGTAATGTCGAATCGTTTTCGGTCGTTTGAATCGTTTTTTTCTTCTTCGATTTTACAATTTTCTCTTCATTAACTTCGGATTCTTCAACTTCAACTTCGTCAGCGCTTACACCTTCTTCAACATTTTGATCATTCACCTCTTCTGAGTCTGGAACATTTTCATTCCCATTACTATCATCCTTTGCGGGAGCAAACCGCACAGGTTCCAGTTCGTTAATCGCCTCCACTTCAAAAGTCGTTAACCGTTTTCCTTTAGCTTTAAAACTCTTCACCCCTATAAATTCTTCTGCATCCACCACCAATGCTTCGCGGAAAGCATCGTTACCCCCAAATACCACTTCGAAACGCGGATAATCCACATCCGACATTAACATTAAGCGTGATTCAGGATTGTCACCCAAAAAGTTCTGCTTCTTTTGGCTTGGTTCAAGCTGAAAACGTTTTAAATAATAATATTTTTGTTCGGCATCGTACAACGCCACCGACCAAACTTTATTCGAATCGAATTTTTCAATAATCAGTATATCTTTCTCATAATGATTGCTTAAATCAAAATTAGACGTATAATATTCGCCTTTCGACGATACGACCAGAATCAAATCTTCGCTCAGGTATTCGCCCAGATATTCCCCACGATTGTCGTAATTCAAACGCAACACATCGCGGTCGAACCACACCTGCCGACCACCTAACGTGGAACCGCCTTTTTGCTTTAAAGCAATTTTATGGATGTCATTTTTAGTCAGGATATTCCCCATGGACTGCCGTCCTTTGATGGCAATCTGGCTAAAATCTTTTTCGAAAACAAGTTTATTCAACCGAGGTTTCGGCTTCAGAATGACCTTGATCACTTCGGCTTCTCCGTTTGGATTCACTGTGAAATAAATCACTTTCGAACCTGCTGTTCCCTGTGTGATGTCGTACTCTTTGTCCCGTGTAATACCGTTCACAGCAAAGCGTTTGATGTAATACGGACCGGTTTTCCCATCACGATAAACAGTATTGTAAACCGTGCGTTTATCGTTCTTTTTAAACACGTCCAAATGCAGGATATTTTTCCCGACAAACATCTTCTCTGCAACTCTTACAATCTTATATTTCCCATCTTTGAAGAAAATAATGATGTCATCAATGTCGGAACAATTACAAACAAATTCATCCTTGCGTAACGATGTTCCGATAAAACCTTCTTCGCGGTTGACGTACAATTTCTCGTTGGCTTCCACTACTTTAGCCGCCACGATAGTTTCAAAATTGCGAATTTCAGTGCGACGCGGATAATCTTTACCGTATTTATTTTTTAAACTTTCGTACCAGAAAATGGTGTAATCGACCAGATTTGCCAACTGGTAATCAATTTCATCAATCTTTTTCTGAATGACAATCAAGGTGTCGTTTGCCTTGTCGGAATCAAATTTAGTGATACGCATCATCTTAATTTCGAGCAGTTTCAAAAAATCTTCCCGTGTAATTTCACGAATAAAATCTTTTTTGAAAGGCTCTAACCGCTTGTCGATATGCGAAATTACTTCGTCTTGCGAAGTACTGTCTTCAAAACCTTTATCTTTGTAAATACGGTTTTCGATGAATATTTTTTCGAGCGAAGTGAAGAACAATTGTTCGAGCAATTCTCCTTTTTGAATTTCAAGTTCTGCTTGCAACAAGTTTTTGGTATGTTCGCAACTGATGCGTAACATTTCGCTCACACCCAAAAAGCGCGGCTTATTGTCGTGAATTACACAACAATTGGGCGAAATGCTTAGTTCGCAATCGGTAAAAGCATAAAGTGCGTCGATGGTTTTATCGGAAGAAGAACCCGGCAGTAAGTGCACGAGAATTTCAACGTTAGCGGATGTGTTATCATCCACTTTACGAATTTTAATTTTTCCTTTATCGCTGGCACGGATAATCGATTCAATGAGTTTGGAAGTGTTGGTGCCAAAAGGAATTTCGCTGATAACAAGTGTTTTGTTGTCAATTTTACCGATTTTAGCACGAATTTTTACCGCGCCACCGCGTTCACCGTCGTTGTATCGACTCACATCGATGGAGCCACCCGTCTGAAAATCGGGGTAGAGCACAAAATCATCCCCACGTAAATAAGCGATGCTGGCATCGAGCAGTTCGTTGAAATTATGAGGCAAAATTTTGGAGTTCAAACCCACGGCTATCCCTTCAACGCCCTGCGCCAAAAGCAAAGGAAATTTTACAGGCAAAGCAATCGGCTCTTTATTCCGACCATCGTAGGACGAACGCCATTCGGTGGTTTTCGGATTGAAAACCGTTTCGAGCGCGAACTTTGACAACCGTGCTTCGATATAACGCGGAGCGGCGGCACCGTCGCCAGTGAGTATATTTCCCCAGTTTCCCTGGCAATCTATCAATAAATCTTTTTGTCCGAGTTGTACCAGCGCATCACCAATGGACGCATCGCCGTGCGGGTGAAACTGCATGGTATGACCCACGATATTCGCCACCTTGTTATAACGTCCATCATCCAACCGTTTCATGGAGTGGAGAATCCGCCGTTGTACGGGCTTCAGGCCATCGTAAATATCGGGCACCGCACGCTCCAGGATGACGTACGACGCATAATCCAGGAACCAGTTTTGGTACATGCCGGACAAATGATGCTTAACCGCTTCATCTGTAATTTTCGGTACTTTATATTTTGAATGCGCAGCAGATTCAGTTTCATCAACGATTTCGTCAGCTGCGCCCGTCACTTCGTTTTCTTCGTTTTCTGCGTCAATTATTTCGTCCGTACTCATGTTTTAGTTACAAGATATTAGTTACGGGTTACAGGGATTTGGGATGAAGCTATCGATTAATTAAATACATTCAATTATTATTGCCCAAAACGCCCGGTTACCATAGTATTTTTCAATTTCAATCGACAAAAATACAAAAAAAATAGTAACTTTGCACTTCTTTTTACTAAGATAAAAAATGAAATTATAATTAAGTTATTTTTATCGAAATTAAAGTTTAATTGTTTGGTATTCAGATAAAAATAAATATCTTTTGTTGATAAAGAAAGATATCTTTTGTTACTAACAAAAAATATCTGTATATTTGCAAAAAATATCTTCGATGTACAGACAGGAGAAAATAGCCGAGATAATTGATTTACAAACAAGTGACTTCGTTCAAAAGCCTACTGGCGTAGAACGAAACATCTTGACATTAATACCACAAATTGATAATTTTGCCACTATTATAACCGGTATTCGTCGATGCGGAAAAAGCACGGTTTTATTGCAATTGATGAAGAAAAAATGGCAGAACGCTGTTTATTTCAATTGGGAGGATATACGTTTGGCTGGTTTTGAAACTGATGATTTTTCGCGTTTGTACAACGAAATTCAAAAAAGAGATGTAAAAGTGCTTTTTTTTGACGAGATACAATTAGTTTCAAATTGGGAAATGTTTGTACATCAACTACTTCGAGAAGGATTTAAGGTTTTTATTACAGGCTCAAATGCATCGTTGCTTAGTCAGGAACTTGGAACAAATTTAACTGGTCGTCATTTATCAATCGAACTTTTCCCATTTTCGTACAAAGAATTTTGCACATTGAAGAATTTCGAATATAATTTGGATTCGATTGAAAAATACATGCAAACGGGTGGAATACCAGACTTTGCTAAAACGGGTGAGAAAGTTATCCTGCAAAATCTAATTAATGATATATTAATCAGAGATATAGCGGTACGGTACGCATTAAAAGATGTGGAGTCGCTTAAAAAATTGACTGCATATTTACTGACAAATACAGCTTGTCCCGTTTCGGCAAATAAGCTGACCGATGTAATTGGATTAAAATCAGCATCTTCTGTGTTGGAGTATTTCTCGTATTTAAAAAATGCTTATTTGGTCGATTTTATTCCTCAATTCAGTTATTCCTCAAAAGTACAGTTGAGAAATCCGAAAAAAGTGTATGCCATTGATTTGGGATTGGTAAATGCTGTGGCATCGATATTTAGTGATAATGCCGGAAGAAAATTAGAAAATTTAATTTATCTGCATTTAAGAGCAAAATACAAAGAAATATTTTATTTTAAGGATAAAGATGAATGCGATTTTGTGATAAAAAACGAAGTAAAAATAACTCAGGCAATTCAGGTTTGCTACCAAATAAATGACGAAAATTTTGAGAGAGAATTTAACGGATTAATGACCGCATTAGATTTTTTCGATTTATCGGATGGAATAATCGTAACTTTAAATCAGACCGATGAGTTTAATAAAAACGGTAAAAAAGTAAGGTTAATACCTGTATATAAGTATTTAATAGATTAGGAATAAGTCTTATTAATCGAATAATATAGTAACCAACTAATAATCACCACCAAAAGTTTTCCTTGCTGTATCTCGACTTTACCTGTCTCGACTTCAGCGAGAGGCGAGAGGGGATTTAGGTGGCTAATTTTTATATTATGGCTTCACAAGAAGATGTTTTTAAAAAACTGATTGCACACTGCAAGGAATATGGATTTGTATTCCCTTCCAGTGAAATTTACGACGGGCTTGGCGCCGTTTACGACTACGGTCAGAATGGTGTTGAACTGAAAAACAATATCAAAAAATATTGGTGGGACAGCATGGTGTTGCTCAACGAAAATGTAGTGGGACTCGATGCCGCCATTTTTATGCACCCTACAACCTGGAAAGCTTCCGGCCATGTGGATGCATTTAATGATCCGTTGATCGATAACCGAGATAGTAAAAAACGCTACCGCGCCGATGTATTGATAGAAGATTTATTGGCAAAATACGATGACAAAATAAATAAGGAAGTTGAAAAAGCGGCAAAACGTTTTGGCGAGAGCTTTGATGCTGCCATTTTCCGTTCAACCAACGAACGTGTTCTCGAACATCAGGCTAAGCGGGATGAAATTCACGGACGGTTTGTAAAAGCATTAAACGATAATGATCTTGTAGAATTAAAAGCCATTATTGAAGATTATGAAATTGTTTGCCCGGTAAGCGGAACTAAAAACTGGACGGATGTCCGTCAGTTCAACCTGATGTTCTCTACCGAAATGGGCTCAACCTCAGAAGGATCCATGAAGATTTACCTTCGCCCGGAAACAGCACAGGGTATTTTTGTAAACTTTCTGAATGTACAAAAAACCGGACGTATGAAAATCCCATTTGGCATTGCCCAAATAGGAAAAGCCTTCCGGAACGAAATCGTCGCCCGCCAGTTTATTTTCCGCATGCGTGAATTCGAACAAATGGAAATGCAGTTTTTCGTTCGCCCAGGTGAAGAAATGAAATGGTTTGAACACTGGAAAGAGTTCCGCCTGAAATGGCACAAAGCCCTGGGGCTTGGCGACCAGAAATATCGTTTCCACGACCACGATAAATTGGCGCATTATGCCAATGCCGCTACCGATATTGAATTCGAAATGCCTTTCGGGTTCAAGGAAGTAGAAGGAATCCACTCGCGTACCGATTTCGACCTGAGCAGCCATGAGAAATTTTCGGGCAAGAATATCAAATACTTCGATCCTGAAATCAATCAATCATACACTCCGTACGTTATCGAAACATCCATTGGTGTGGATCGTACGTTCTTGTCGATTATGGCGGCTTCGTACCACGAAGAAACGCTTGAAGGTGGCGACAGCCGTGTGGTTCTTGCCTTGCCTCCGGTTTTGGCTCCGGTAAAAGCGGCTATTTTGCCGTTGGTAAAAAAAGACGGTCTTCCTGAAAAAGCCCGTGAAATTATGAATGAGCTGAAGTTCGATTTTAAATGCGCCTACGACGAAAAAGACTCCATCGGGAAACGCTACCGCCGCCAGGATGCTATCGGAACGCCGTTCTGTATCACTGTGGATCATCAAACTCCCGAAGATAATACGGTTACAATCCGCTATCGCGACACCATGTTGCAGGAACGTGTTGCTATTGGTGATTTACACCGCATTATCGGTGATCTCGTAAATATGAAAAATTTGTTTAGAAAAATTGTAGGATAAATTCAGTCACCCTATGTAACAAAAACGCCGAAAATATATTCGGCGTTTTTGTTACATTTTTTTGAATCAGTTTTTATAATCCTGCTGCTAACGCGTACACCAGTCCTGCCTGCCAGTTAATAGCAATTTCGTTGCGCGAATAATCTTCTTGTTTATCCACCCAATCGGTAGCCGAACGTCCGCCACCTACCAAATAACCCGGCCATGGAGCCTCTATTCCATCCGAAGCTGAACGGCGATCATGCGGATACATCGGTGGATTTAGGCCTATCCCGGTGACAAACGAACGTCCATAATAATTTCGCCCAAACAAGTGGGTAATAATGTCGAGCGATGTTTCAGTGTATTTTTTATCCGGCAAAATAATATTAGCTACCTGCAGATTTACAGCCTGACGACTAACCAGGCCATTGCAACCCCATGAATAACGACTTCCTAACGGACGAGCATACACATCGGTTTGCGCATTTTTGACTAATCGGTTTGCAGAAAATATTATTGCGTCTTTTACCTTAGCCTGAAGCAGGGAATCTTTTCCTTGCCGTTTAGAAAGTGCATACGTGAAAACTCCCAGATTATTCACATTGCCCCAATCCCAGGCATCTTCCACCAGAACTTCCAGTTTTTTTATTCGCGATTCCAAATCAGTTAATGCAGATGCATCCCCCGTTGTTTCCCACATTTCAGCGGCTGCCCACAAGCGGTCATCAATATCGCCGGTTTGGTAACCGCCGGTAGAAAAATCGCCCTGGACAAAATCTTTCGGAGCCGGATTGGCCAGTAAAAAATTATAACTCACCGTGGCGGCATCCAGGCATTTTTGTGCATACGCAGTGTCGTAGGCTTTAAAATAACGGGCAGACATTGCCATGATCGCCACAAAATCAGCTGTCGCAGCCGAACTCCATTCGGTAAAAAATCGTTTTTCATGATCGTCCTGAGGCATAATAAATGGGGCAAATGCTTTTCGGGTAAGCTTATGTGAAATACGTCCCGATCCGTCCGGATATTGCATTTTTAACAGAAAGTCGGTTTCACATTTCATCTCTTGTAAAAAATCCGGCATTTCGGGTGCTGTTCGAGGAATGTCGAGTGAAATATTTTTCAACTTATCTCCAAAATGATCCCACGCATAAAACAGAACTCCCATAGTTACACCGGCATTTACGGTATACTTTCCAAAGTCACCGGCATCGTGCCAGCCTCCAGTTCCATCCTTTTGTTCGTTAGTTTTTCCCACATAATCCAACCAGCCATCTTCGAGATGGCAGGCTTCTGTTTCGTAATGATTTCCGTTGTAATCGCCATGGACTGCCATGCCACAACGCCATAGGTAAAAACCGCGCATGGAAGTAATAAAAGGAGTTTTGTACACATCTGATCCAATTGTAAACACATACGATTTTCCGACACCATTAACCTGTAACAGATATTCTCCGGGCTGGGTTACTTCTGAAAAATTTGCAATCCAGGCCTTTTGGTCAATATCTTTTTGATAAATTGGGCCGCTGAGTTCAGCCCGAAAAACTTCGCGTCCCGTTTTTGAATTGATCACCTGAAAATCGGTGGCAGCAGTTGTCACGGTGGCTTTTTTCTCCGACAAAGGAAGGTAACCTAACGAGTTTAATTTAATAGCGTCTGTTTTGGGCAAAGAAGCGGAATTTGCACCGCTTGAAATCAAAGATATCAGAAGTGCAAAAAGTAAAAGTTTTTTCATGATGAAAGTATTTATGATTTATAGAAAACAAAAATACATTTTTTCTCCAGATGTCCTTTTATATTTTATTCAAAAAAAGTTTATTAGAAAACCAACTGTACAATTATTTACAAAGAAAAAAGGATTGTCCTCTATTGCACAAAACAGTCCCTTTCCTTTTTTTAGTAGCTTTTACTCCAATTTAACCCTCACTCCCACCATAAAATTTCTTCCGGGTTGTGTCAGTCCACCAAAATCGGCGTAAGTCGAGTTCAGCAAATTGTTGGCATCGGCATACAGTTCATATCTTTTAGCTGTCCACGATAAACGGATATCCGCCATCAGGTAAGGTTTGTAATTTACCTTTTGTCCGGTTACAAAATCGGTATAATCACCAGCCCTGTCGTAATAACCGAATTTCCATAGCGCAGATAGCTTGTTCCATATATTATGTTGTATACTTAAAATTGCTTTATGTTTCATATAATCGAGCGCATACTTCGAATCAAAATCAACAGCCTCTTTATCAAGCGAAAGATACGAGTATGAAAATCCTGTTTTTTTCAGGAATCCTTCATTGAACACATATTCCGCCATGGCATCCACTCCAAAAGCATTCACATTAGTCAGGTTTTTACTTTCCCATTTAGTGGAATCGGGATTTTTTCCCCAGTCGATAATATCATTGCCGATTCTGTAAAAAGCAGAGCCGCCCAATCTCAGATTTTTTCTGTCAGATTTTATTCCCAATTCCAAGGTTTTTGATTTCTCGGGTTGCAAATCAGGATTGGCAATTTGCGTCGCGCTCTGATAATATAAGTCGGTAAATGTTGGCAACCTGACAGCCGTATTAGCCGAAAAATACAAGCGTATATATTCGTCGGGCAAATAAGCAATGTCAAAGCCACCAAAGCCCGATGTCCCGAATTGGTTGTTAAACGTAGCTGCCACGCCGAACGACAAATAAAATGAATTGATGTTTTTTGAATAATCGAAAAATGCCGTGGTGAGTAAACGGTTATCTTCCTTGGTAAACGGGTTGTTATTATCAAAAACATTATCAACCGCCTGCGTGAGGGTTCCACCAAGTACCGTACTGTAAATATGCTCATTACGTACATCAGCCCCTAATGTAATTTTCCCGAGACCCGATTGAATTGTGGCTGCCGCTTTTGCTCCGGCAACGTCCGTTAAATGGTAATTGTGTCCCGTGTAAAAAGGCAAAGCTCCTTCAAAATCACGAAACAACTCGAACCGGTCGTAATGTTTACGCGCATAGGTTTGCGCAGTCAAATTTGCATTTTCACTGATATACGACCAGTTAAGCGCTGCAAAAAAGGTTTGCGTATGGTCGAACTGATTCGGATATTTCAGCGAATAAAATCCATTGGCTCCATAAGATTTTTGTTGATAAGCCAATTGCAAATCAAATTTTCCAGCTTTGTCGGTTCGTAAAACCGATTGAGAAAATGCGTTGAAAATATCGTAGTCGGTATTATCAATATAGCCTTTGCTGCTTTTGTGGGTAACCGAAGCAAAAGTCTGAATTTTATCGTTGCCTATTCCGCTGGAAACACTTTGATTGAAAGTTTCAAAACTTCCGGCCGAAAGCTGCGCCGACAATGATTTTTTTCGGTTTTTTTCGGTAACTATATTAATGGCTCCACTAAAGGCGTTCGGGCCGTAAACACGTGCGGCCGAACCCTGGAGTAATTCCACCCGAACAATATCGGACAAGTCAACCGGAATATCCAGGTTATAATGTCCCGTTTGCGGATCGGTAATATTGACTCCGTTGAGCAACACCAACACCTGATCGAACGAACCGCCGCGGATGCTGATATCCGATTGCGTTCCGCCCACTCCCCGTTGGCGAACATCGATTCCCGAGATCGACTCAAGCAGTTCGTCTATATTTTGCACAGGCATTTGTTGTATCGCTTTCCTGTCAACAACTGTCAGCACACGGCCAATACCCGAATAAAGATTATTTCGGCGGGCATTTACATCAATGCTTTTTAAATTAACCGACAAAGTGTCGGCCGTTGCCTGGCCAAGGGCGATCTGAACAAAAAACATACAGCTCAGCAAGCTCAAAACGAAAGTTTTTCTCATAATTTTTTTTAAATAAAAAACGGTTGAAACAGGAATTGACCCGTTCCAACCGTTACAGATTGAATATAAAGATGAAGACCACGCGCAGCCGCGTTGCCTGAAATTTGATTCGAAACAATATTATTTTCCAGTAAAAGAAGAACGACAGATTCGGGTTGAATTACATCGGTTTGTTCATCATTTTCACTCCTGTCTAATGCCGAAGCGCTGTTAAAACCAATTCGGTTTTCAGACTTTTGCAATGACTTATCGCTCACCAACACCGAAAGAAAACCTATAGATACGGCGCATGATAAACTTACAAACACGGCGTAGCGAGCACGGCTCCAACGGCGGAACCGGAGTGTTTTAACAGTGTTTTGTGTTTGTTTATTCATTTGTTTTAGCTTTTTTATGCTGCAAAGGGAATAAAAATTAACAAAAAAGGGAATGCTTTGCTGTATTCCCTTTTGATATCCGGTTTAATCATCCTGTCGAATAAAACTTAATTTATTAAGTTTACCCACCCACACATCTTTATAAACTTTTGATTCGCGTGGATTTATACCTCCGATTAAATAAATAAAATGATCGGTATAATCTTCAGCCGGATGTTCAACCACAACATTCAGAACCGATTGATATGCCCTTGGTTGGTAATTGACATAGGTGGTATCTCCTGACGAAGAAACATTTACCTGGCGTAGCCTGTTATACAATGTATCGGGCACACTCCAGCTCAATCCTTCGTCAATTGATTCCATATAAGGATTTTCCACAACATAACCATCACTGTCCAAGCCTCCGAAAAGCAATAATTTATCGTTATACGGGATAATTGTTGCTCCCGAAAGTGACCCTAAGGTGGTATTTTCAGTACTGAAATCGACCCAATAAGTTCCGTTTTCAGTGCTCCATATATTATTCAAAAGTTGGCCTGACGCGGTGTAACCACCAGCTATCAAAGCTTTGGTTTTTTTGGTTCTTGACGTAAACGATAATGCCGAAAAATCACCAACCGGGAAGTTCGCCGGAATCTGACCATATACAACCCATGTTTTCCCGTCTCCTGAATTGGCAAAACGATACGCCTTATCCACATCCGATTTCATTATCGACCAGAGTTTCCCGTTTAACTCGAACAACAGAGTCTGAAATTTATAATTACTGTCTGAAATATCTCCATTTTCGCTCATCCACTCATAACCATCTGATGTAGAATACAATTTATTATCATCGCTGAGCAAATACAATTTGTTTTTAAACTCAACTATCACCCTTATCATACTGTTTAAGGGCAAATTCTTAAACGCATTGGTCTGATCCGCCCACGTAACGCCATCGGTTGAAGAATACAGATAATTCTTTACACTTGTTGAAACATACAAAAAGATTTGGTTGTTGAAATACACCGCTTTTTGCGAACTCCCCGAGTGAGAATAAATATTATCTGCAATTTTGTTCCACACATACAGTTCCGGTTCTACCTGATGCACATTTACCTTGATAGGATAAGTCTTTTCGGTTGTTTCATCAGCAGCAATATTACGTATTTTTAATACCCTTTCGAAATTAAGCGTATCTTTTCCTGACAGAACGATTGTATCGCTGACAGTACCTAATCCCAGCGTATCGGCAAGATAAACATAAGCTACTGCCGAACTGTAAAAGCTGAAAGTGGGAATAACCTTGGTGATATCTGTTTGATAAGGCAACGAGTCGAGATTTACAATCACCGAATCCCCGAGCTGGTCATCCCATTCCAACGTAAATGCGGCATCCTCCAACCCTGGAACCGAATCATTTGCAGCAAAAGTCAATGAAACAAAATAAGGATTTGATGAGACTTCGGCATCATTAGTATCCAGCCAGTTGCACGATGAGAATGTAACAATTATACTGATTAATAAAATAAACTTGAAAGGATTCAGTTTCATGAGCTATTGTTTAATTTTTTTTTTGAACGAGCAAAGTTAAAAACATTTTAGGTCTTAATTATCTTGGCATCTAAGTTTTATTGTTTTTTAAAATTAAAAACGAGATATTTGCAGAAAAAAAAATTCTTTCGTTCAATGTTTCGTGTTTTGCGTTTCGTGTTCAAAATTTCAAGTTGAAAGGGCGTAGCGAATAATATTGTTATTTGTTTTCGTTCGTCATTGTTGCTCAAAACAAATAACGACAAAGGCTGATAACGATTAATCCAACTCCACAACTACCGGACAATGATCGGAGTGAACGGCATCGACAAGTATAGCTGCCGATTTCAAACGTCCACGCAAGGTTTCGCTTACCCAGTGATAGTCGATACGCCAGCCAGCATTGCGGAAACGCGCTCCGCCACGGTAACTCCACCAACTGTATTTTTCGGCGCTCTGGTCGAAAACGCGGAATGAATCAACCATCCCCGTTGCTTCATATCTGTCCAACCATTCACGCTCTTCGGGCAAGAAACCCGAGACTCCGTTTTGTCGCTCGGGATGATTGATGTCGATTGGTTTATGACAAATATTATAATCGCCGCAAACCACCAGATTTGGACGGGTTTTGCGAACTTCTTCAATAAAAGGCAAGAATGCTTCCAGAAAATCCATTTTAAAAGCCTGCCGTTCGTCGCCTGATGAACCCGAAGGAATATACACGCTGATAACCGACAAATCGCCGAAATCGGCACGAATTACGCGTCCTTCGGCGTCGTAACGCGGATGATTCATACCTACCACTACATTGTCGGGAGCCATTTTGGTTAGAATTGCCACACCACTATACCCTTTCTTTTCAGCCGAATGTAAATAAGATGTGTATCCCAATTCTGCAAAAAGCATGGTATCAATCTGGTCGGGTTGGGCTTTGGTCTCCTGTAAACAAAGCACATCGGGATTTTCGACCTGCAGCCATTCCGTAAAATCTTTGGTCAAAGCAGCCCGAAGTCCGTTTACGTTATACGAAATTATTTTCATTGATGTGCAATTTTTACTTTTTTGTAAAGTTCCGAAGCGAAAACAAAGTTATTCAGCTCTTCGCTATCGGCATGAAAAATATCTTCTTTGGTTCCTTCCCATGCTTTTTCACCTTTGTTGATAAAAATAATATTTTCGCCAATCTCCATAACGGAGTTCATATCGTGCGAATTGATAATGGTTGTAATATTAAATTCCACAGTAATATCATGAATCAGGCGATCGATAATCAACGATGTTTTTGGGTCAAGACCAGAGTTGGGTTCGTCGCAAAACAAATACTTGGGTTGCAGGGCAATGGCGCGGGCAATGGCAACACGTTTCTGCATGCCACCACTAATTTCTGACGGAGGCAGTTTAAAGGATTGCTCTTCGAGATTTACGTGTTTCAGACAAAAGCGAGCCCTGATTTCCATTTCTTCTTTCGAAACAGGCGAAAACATTTCGAGTGGATACATCACATTTTCGAGTACCGAGAGAGAATCAAAAAGAGCCGAACCCTGAAAAAGCATACCCACTTCGCGACGAAGAATACGAATTTCTTTCATGCGCATATCCGGTAAATTACGTCCATCATATTCAATCCGTCCATTATCAATCCGGTGCAGCCCGATAATGCTTTTCATCAATACCGTTTTACCCGAACCGCTCGCGCCGATAATCATATTGGTCTTGCCGTCTTCGAAAACTGCCGAAATATTTTTCAACACCTGATTTCCATCGAACGATTTATCTATATTTTTTACCTCTATCATGTCAGTCTGAGAATTTGAGAGTTTGGAGTCCTGAAAACCACCAATTATCAATTAATTAAGCATTAAGTTCGTAATCAATAAATTAAAAAACAGGATTAAAATACTGCTGTTTACCACCGCATTGGTACTTGCTTTACCTACATCAAGCGCGCCGCCATTCGCATAATAACCATAATACGCTGCAACCGACGATATCAAAAATGCAAAAACCAACGATTTAACAAGCGAATAAAACACATAATAAGGAATAAAAGCATATTGAATACCAAGCAAATAATCGGCTGTGGTAATTATATTGGTAAATACCCCCACAAAATAACCGCCTATCAGACCTACGGCCATACTAAAAATCACCAAAAAAGGTACCATCACCACAAAAGCAATGATTTTTGGAAGAATTAGGTAATTTGCCGAGTTAACACCCATGATTTCAAGGGCATCAATCTGTTCGGTTATACGCATGGTACCGATTTCGGAAGCAATATTGGATCCGATTTTACCTGCTAAAATCAAACACAAAATAGTTGACGAAAATTCGAGCAACAAGGTGTCACGTGTAACCAGGCCAGTACTGTAGGCTGGTAACAGCGGATTCTCTGTATTTAATTTTGTTTGAATAGTCATGATGGCTCCGATAAATACCGAAATAATAATGACAATAGGCAGCGATTGTAAACCCAACTTTTCAAGTTCTTTGGGAAACTGACGGAAAAACATACGCCAACGATCGGGGAAAACGAGCACACGCTTCATCAGCAAAACATACTTTCCTGCATCCTGAAATATATTCATAACTGTGTATCAATTAAATAATAATTAATTTATGCAATAAACATTGCCACACTACAACTAAAGATTGCAAATATACTCTTTTTTAAATATCCGTAAAACAGGCGGATATATAAGTTAACAAAAGAAGAGAGAAATTCACAGCGCGAACTTCTCTCTTCTTCATGTTTTTTCCTGGCACAATTACACGCGTCTTTCTTTGATACGGGCTTTCTTACCGGTAAGCGCCCGTAAATAATACAATTTGGCACGACGTACTTTACCCCGTTTGTTCACGGTAATGCTTTCGATAAACGGTGAATCTAATGGGAAAATACGTTCAACTCCTACGTTTCCTGACATTTTACGAACGGTAAAACGTTTTCTGTTTTCGTGACCAACGATTTTGATTACATCGCCCCGAAATTCCTGAATACGTTCTTTGTTTCCTTCGATAATACGGTAAGCTACCGTTACGGTGTCACCTGCTTTAAATGCCGGATGCGATTTTTCAACAAGAAATGCTTGTTCTGCAACTTTAATTAAATCCATTTTGCTCTTTTTTAAATAATTAATGCGCAATATTCACAGACTTCTCGTTATTCTGTCAGAGATTACGCTAAAATTGGACTGCAAAATTAGTTCTTTTTTTTTGATTAAACAATGTTTTGTAAGTATTTTTCAGGGGGTCTTGAATTAATGTCAGGTTTCACCACGGCACGACAACATTTGCCGGCAATTCCAAATTCAAATATCAAAAACATTAATCAAAATTTGATTCTCCGAAAATCGAACAACTTAAAAAACGCTTGAAAGCCTTATTGCAGGTGGATTAACAGAGTATGCAAAAGCTCATTGATTTAAGCATCAAAATACACATTGCGCTCATTTGTTATGTTTCAGATATACAGCATTATATTGAATCAATATCACGCAGCATGCCGATTGAATTATTTTGATTACCTTTGCAGCCTGAAAAAAAAGATTGTGTTACATGCAGAAAATTAGAAACATTGCTATTATTGCCCACGTCGACCACGGGAAAACAACGCTGGTTGACAAGATGTTGTTAGCCGGACATTTGTTCCGCGACAACGAAAATGCAGGCGAGTTGATTATGGATAATAACGACCTCGAACGTGAAAGAGGGATTACCATTCTTGCCAAAAACGTATCTATCGACTATCTCGGATATAAAATCAATATTATCGACACTCCGGGTCACGCTGACTTTGGCGGCGAAGTGGAACGCGTGTTGAACATGGCCGATGGCGTTTTGCTGCTCGTGGATGCTTTCGAAGGTCCTATGCCTCAGACCCGTTTCGTATTGCAAAAAGCGTTGCAAATCGGTTTGATTCCGATTGTAGTAGTAAATAAAGTGGATAAACCAAACTGCCGTCCCGACGAAGTGCACGAAGCTGTTTTCGATTTGATGTACAACCTCGACGCTACCGAAGAACAATTGAATTTCCACACCATTTACGGTTCGGCCAAAAACAACTGGATGTCGGAAGACTGGAAAAATCAGACCGACAGTATTTTGCCCCTACTCGATGCTATCATTAAATACATTCCGGAGCCCGAATCGCTCGAAGGAACTCCCCAAATGCTGATCACTTCACTCGATTATTCATCTTATGTAGGACGTATTGCTGTTGGGCGAATCCATCGGGGCACATTACGCGAAGGAATGGATGTAAACCTGGTAAAACGCGATGGCTCCATCAAAAAATCGCGTATCAAAGAATTACATACTTTTACCGGACTTGGGCGAACAAAAACAACCGAAGTAAAATCTGGCGATATTTGTGCTTTGGTAGGCATCGAAGGCTTCGAAATCGGCGATTCAATCTGCGATTTGCAAAATCCAGAGCCATTGAAACCGATTGCCATCGACGAACCGACCATGAGCATGGTCTTCACCATCAATAACTCGCCATTTTTCGGAAAAGAAGGAAAATATGTTACTTCACGCCACATTCACGACCGTTTAATTAAGGAATTGGACAAAAACCTGGCTTTGCGTGTCGAAAAAAATCTTGATTCGGACATCTGGCATGTTTACGGACGTGGCGTACTACACTTGTCGGTGCTGATCGAGACCATGCGCCGCGAAGGATACGAATTGCAGGTAGGCCAACCGCAGGTTATTTTTAAAGAAATTGACGGAAAACGTTGCGAACCGATTGAGCAGTTAACCATCAACCTCCCTGAAGAATGCTCTGGAAAAATTATCGAAATGGTAGCCATGCGCAAAGGCGAAATGCTCAGCATGGAAGTAATGAACGATCGCATTCAATTGGAATTCCTGATTCCATCGCGTGGAATTATTGGGCTGAGAAATAATGTATTAACCGCTTCGGCAGGTGAAGCCATCATGTCGCACCGCTTTTTCGAATATCAACCTTACAAAGGAGATATTGAAAAACGTACGAATGGCTCTATCATTGCCATGGAAAGCGGAACGGCATTTGCTTATGCCATTGACAAATTGCAGGACAGAGGACGCTTTTTTATTTTCCCGCAAGATGAAATTTATTCGGGACAAGTAGTTGGCGAAAGTGCTAAAGAAGGCGATATGGTAGTAAACGTAACCAAATCGAAAAAGCTTACCAACATGCGCGCTTCGGGCGCCGATGACAAAGCAAAACTTATTCCTCCTGTTGTTTTCAGCCTCGAAGAAGCCCTTGAATACATCAAAGAAGATGAGTATGTGGAAATTACACCCCAGAGTATTCGCTTACGTAAAATTTATCTCGACGAAAACGATCGTAAACGAATGACTAAAAAATAAACTCCGCGACGGCCACGCTACTTTGCAAAGTTTTTGTATTTTTGTCCTGTGATTAGAAAACTTATTCATTAACCTGTAATAATTTCTTTCATAAGTGTACCATGAGAAAAAAAACATACAGTTTGCTACTGGCATTATTGATCATTACATCCGGAACTTACGCCCAGCTCGGGATAAAGGCAGGAATAAACCTGGCCAACGAAATCAAATCATTAAACAGCGAGGATATTGCGGCCGGTTTCAGAACCGACAATTTAACCGGTTATCAAATCGGATTGGTTTATCAGTTAACGCCTAAAAAATCGGGAATTGGAGCCGAACTCGGAGTGCTTGTTTCACAAAAAGGTTATACTTTTTCCGACAGCTTGAGCCTCGTTGACGCAGTCAGAGAAGGATACAAAGAAATGAATTATCTTGAAGTGCCCTTCAATCTTCGCTACCAAATTAAACTCGGATTTATCGGAGTATTCGGATATGGGGGAGTATATGCAGGTTACGCACTCAGCGGAAAAACTGTAGTCGAAACCGAGAATTCGTCTGAAGATATAGGATTTCAGGACTTTGTTGACAGAGCCGATTACGGCTACAACCTTGGTGTAGGTGTTGAATTTTTTCGGAAAATTCAATTTGGAGTCAATTGGTCTCAAGGGTTAAAAAACACCAATCTTAATGATTCCGAAGAGGTTGATTCGACAACAAATCGTGTTTTCTCCGTAGGTTTGACCTACTTATTTTGATAAAAATAAACCTGAAAATCAAAAGTGAACTCAAAACCGGGTTCGCTTTTTTTAACTCTATAAAACATTCCTGCTTATTAAGTTATTGTTTTTCAAGCGTCAAACATTAGCAATATTTTGATAAAAATAAGATAGATTGTGTTTTATTTTTTGTACCTTTGCAGCCCTAATTTGGTTATTTATAACCCTATAAAACCAATAGATAGGAATATTCAAAAAAATAACGCTAAAATGTTGATTATTTAGTAATTGAAAAATCTGGAAATATAAATAAATTATGAACATCGTCAGAAAAGACATCGATCAAAGCAATGCAACAGTAACATTGCGTATTGAAAAAACCGATTACACCGAGAAGGTGGAAAAAACACTTCGTGAATATCGAAAAAAAGCCAATATTCCCGGATTTCGCCCGGGTATGGTGCCCGTGGGCTTGGTGAAGAAAATGTATGGAAAAGCCGTATTGGCTGAAGAGATCAACAAATTGGTTTCCGATGAACTATACAAGTATATCCGCGAAAATAATGTAAATATATTGGGCGAACCCATGCCGAACGAAACCGAACAACCGGTTATCGACTTCAACACCCAGGAAGATTTTGAATTTGTTTTCGACTTTGGTTTGGCTCCCGAATTTGAAGTAGAATTGTCAAAAAAAGACAAAGTAAAATACTACGAAATTGCCGTAAGTGATGAAATGATCGAAAATCAGGTAAAATCATACACCAGTCGCTATGGCAAATATATTCAGGAAGAAGCAGTTGAAGAAAAGGACATGGTAAAGGGTGAAATTCTTGAGATGAAAAACGGGAAAGTAAACGAAAGCGGAATCAAACTTCCTGACGCTGTTTTGACCCCTTCTTACATGAAAAATGAAGCTCAGAAAGCCCTGTTTGTAGGAGCTGCCAAAGGCGCCGTAATCACGTTCAACCCTGCCAAAGCATTCGAAGACGAAGTTGAAATCAGCTCCCTCTTGAAAATATCGAAGGATGAAGCAAAAAATATCGAGTCTGACTTTCAGTTTAAAATTGAAGGAATTACACGCTATCACGAATCGCTAATCGATCAGGAACTCTTCGACAAAGTTTATGGCGAAGGCGTTGTAACAAACGAGGCAGAGTTCCGCGCTAAAATCAAAGAAAACATTCAGGAAAGCCTATTGGGCGACAGCGAATATAAATTTGGGATTGATGCCCGCGATATGTTGTTGGCAAAATACGACAACCTGGTTTTTCCGGATGCATTCCTGAAACGTTGGGTGTTGGCAACCAACGAAAATCTGACTGCCGAAACACTGGAAGCTGATTACCCCAAAATGATTGCCGATTTGAAATGGCAATTAATTAAAGATAAAATTGCCAAAGCAAACGAGTTCAAAGTTGAAACTGCCGATATTGAAGAATACGCAAAAAAAATAACAAAAGCGCAATTTGCACAATATGGTATGATTGGCATGGACGACGAATTAATTGCCAACTATGCCAAAGATATGTTGAAGAAAGAAGAAACAGTGAAAAACATCATCGAAAAAGTAGCCGAGAATAAAACGTTTGAAATAGTAAAAAACGCCGTAAAACTCGACGCCAAAGAAATTTCGGTTGAAGATTTCAATAAGATGTTTGAAAATTAATCAGAAACATATTATTGCTTGTTAATAATTTTCTGTGAAAAGGCTTTTTACTGTGAAAAAATTGAACAAAAAAGTTATATCTTTGTTGTTTTTTGGAACAGGCAAGAAGCCTTTTTCAATTATTAAACATTCATCTAAAATTCAAACAATATGAACAATAACGATTTTCGCAGCTACGCCACCAAACATCTTGGCATGAATGGTTTAGCACTCGACAAATATGCCGATATTACCAGCAATTATATTTCACCATCCATCCTCGAAGAGCGCCAACTCAACGTTACGCAAATGGATGTATTTTCCCGTTTGATGATGGACAGGATTATTTTTCTGGGCACACAGGTGGATGATTATACAGCCAATGTCATTCAGGCCCAACTGCTTTACCTCGACTCTTCCGATCCGGGCAAAGACATTTCTATTTATCTCAACACCCCCGGTGGTTCGGTTTATGCAGGATTGGGCATTTACGACACCATGCAGTTTATCGGGTCCGAAGTGGCTACAATTTGTACTGGCATGGCCGCCTCGATGGGAGCCGTTTTACTGGTTGCCGGCGCCCATGGAAAACGCTCGGCTTTGAAACACTCGCGTATCATGATTCATCAACCCATGGGCGGCGCTCAGGGCCAGGCTTCGGATATCGAAATTACAGCCCGTGAAATACAAAAACTCAAAAAAGAACTTTATACCATCATTGCCGATCATTCAGGAAATGCTTTCGATCGCATTGAAAAAGACTCTGATCGCGATTATTGGATGACCTCGCAGGAAGCTCTGGATTATGGAATGATTGACAAAGTTTTATTTAACGAAAAGAAAAAATAAAACAAAGCCTCCTAAATCCCCCAAGGGGGACTTTGTTGATATAAATCAAGATAATAAATACAAATAATAAGTCCCTCTTGGGGGATTTAGGGGGTTGATTATTATGGCTAAAAGTATCAAACATTGCAGTTTTTGCGGACGGCCCGAATCGCAAGTAGAGTTTTTCATCATGGGGCAGGACGGTGTGCATATTTGTAATGAGTGTGCAGTCCAGGCTGCAGAAATTGTAAAAGAAAATATAACCGGCAAATCGAACTTGCCCAATTTGCACAAAGACCAGGTTCCAAAACCGATTGAGATAAAACATTTTCTTGATCAATATGTGATTGGACAGGACGAAGCTAAAAAATTTCTTTCCGTTGCAGTGTACAATCATTACAAGCGATTGATGCAGGAAAAAACAAACGATGATGTTGAAATTGAGAAATCAAACATCATTATGGTAGGTTACACAGGAACAGGAAAAACATTATTAGCCAGAACAATAGCTAAAAAACTCCATGTCCCTTTTACTATTGTCGACGCAACGGTGCTGACCGAAGCCGGTTATGTGGGCGAAGATATTGAAAGCATCCTCACGCGGCTTTTGCAGGTTGCCGACTACGACGTAAAAGCTGCCGAACGTGGCATTGTTTTTATCGACGAAATTGATAAAATTGCCCGCAAGGGAGACAACCCGAGCATTACACGCGATGTCAGCGGCGAAGGAGTTCAGCAGGGTCTGCTTAAATTGCTCGAAGGTTCGGTCGTAAATGTCCCACCGCAGGGTGGACGCAAGCATCCTGACCAGAAAATGATTGCCGTAAACACCCAGAATATCTTGTTTGTTTGCGGAGGCGCATTCGATGGCATAGAAAAGAAAATAGCATCCCGGCTGAATACAAGGGTCGTAGGTTATAATGCAGCATTGGAAAACGAACAGGTCGACAAAAACAATCTTCTCCAATATATTGCGCCCCAGGACCTGAAATCATTTGGATTGATTCCCGAAATTATCGGACGTTTACCTATCCTCACTTATCTTGAACCGCTCGATCGCCATGCGTTGCGTCGCATCCTTACCGAGCCCAAAAATTCCATCATCAAACAATACACAAAATTATTCAAAATGGATCAAATTGACCTTGTTTTTGAAGATGAAGTGTTGGATTATATTGTCGACAAAGCCATCGAGTTTAAACTGGGCGCACGGGGTTTGAGGTCGATAACCGAAACGATTATCATGGATAAAATGTATGAAATGCCCTCGAAAAACGAGAAAAAACTTCATATCACACTCGATTACGCCCAAAGCAAAATTGAAAAAACGAATATTAACCGATTAAAAATTGCATAGGTACTTTTACATACGTTTCTGTTTCATAACTATTTAAGTAAACCATACAGGATATTAACAAAATAAATTGGTTAATATCCTGTTTTTTTTTCAAAAAGTCTTGTATATTTAAAATCTGTTTATAATTTTGTTTTATAATTAAAAGCTGTTTAAGTATAGCTCAAATATCAAAAAACTTACTGAAAAACAGCAAAAATATCGGATAACTTGCTTTTATTTCGACAATAAATACTACTTTCGCAAACCATTTTTTAGACAAAAGTCACTACTATGGCAACACATTCTGTATTAACCGAACACTTAAAAAAAAACTTTGGATTCGATGGCTTCAAGGGAAATCAGGAAGCTATTATTCAAAATGTTCTTGATGGGAAGGATACATTTGTACTAATGCCAACAGGAGGAGGCAAGTCGTTATGTTATCAGCTGCCTTCCTTAATAATGGAAGGAACTGCTATTGTAATTTCTCCATTGATTGCCCTGATGAAAAATCAGGTGGATGCCATGCGCAATTTCAGTGAAGAAGATGGGATTGCCCATTTTATCAACTCATCTTTGTCGAAACAGGCAATTGATTTGGTAAAAGGAGATATATTATCGGGCAAAACCAAGCTTTTATACGTGGCGCCCGAGTCATTGACCAAGGATGAAAATATTGATTTTTTAAAACAACTCAAAATTTCATTTTATGCGGTGGACGAAGCACATTGTATTTCGGAATGGGGGCATGATTTCCGTCCCGAATATCGCCGGATTCGACCGATAATAAACGAAATCGGAGTGGCGCCGCTAATAGCGCTAACAGCTACTGCAACGCCCAAGGTACAACATGATATACAGAAAAACCTCGGAATGCTGAATGCAAATGTATTCAAATCGTCATTTAACCGGTCAAATTTGTATTATGAGGTTCGTCCCAAGACAAACAACGTAGATAAAGACATCATAAAATATATCCGCTCACAAGCCGGAAAATCAGGAATTATTTATTGTTTGAGCCGCAAAAAAGTTGAAGAATTGGCTGAAACACTGAGTATGAATGGTATTTCGTGCCTTCCCTATCACGCTGGCATGGAATCGGTAGTGAGAAGCGAGAACCAGGACAAGTTTCTGATGGAAAAAGTTCAGGTAATTGTTGCAACCATAGCTTTTGGAATGGGAATTGACAAACCTGATGTACGTTTCGTACTCCACTACGATATGCCGAAAAGCCTCGAAGGATATTATCAGGAAACAGGCCGTGGAGGCCGCGATGGCGGCGAAGGACAATGCATCGCTTTTTATGCCTATAAAGATTTAGACAAATTACGCAAATTTATGCAAGGCAAACCCGTTGCCGAACAAGAAATCGGGAATCAATTATTATTAGAAACACAAGCCTACGCGGAATCATCGGTATGTCGACGAAAATTGCTCCTGCATTATTTCGGCGAAGAATATGAAAATGAAAACTGCGGATGTTGTGATAACTGTATGAAACCACGTAAATTTATTGAAGGACAAGAACTCTTGTCATTGGTATTGGAAACCATTTTAGTTGTTCGCGAAAAATTCAAAGCCGAACATATTGTTGATATTCTAAAAGGAAATGAAACATCCGACATCAAATCCTATCAACATGATGAACTCGAAAATTTCGGTTCTGCATCCGATGAAGATGAAAAATTACTTCATGCCGTCATTCGCCAGGCAATGATTGCCGGATATATTTCGAAAGACATCGAAAATTACGGATTGTTAAAACTTACGACAAACGGAAAGGCTTACCTGAAAAGCCCAAGCTCATTTCCTATTGTTAAAGACAATGAATTTGAGGATGAGGAGGAAGAATCATCCCCAAAAAGCACGGGAGGCACTTGTGCCGCCGATGATGTATTGTTCTCAATCCTAAAGGATTTGAGAAAAAAACTGTCGAAAAGACTGGAAGTTCCCCCTTTTGTAATATTTCAGGATCCTTCGCTTGAAGCAATGGCTACAAGCTATCCTATTACCATGGATGAACTGCAAAACATCCCCGGAGTCGGAGCCGGTAAAGCCAAAAGGTATGGAGAAGAGTTTTTGAAAGTAATCAAAGAACATGTAAAAGAAAATGAAATTATCCGTCCGGAGGATTTACGCGTCCGCACAGTTGCCAACAAATCAAAACTCAAAGTATCCATCATCCAGTCAATTGACAGAAAAATTGCATTAGATGACATCGCAATGGCCAAAGGGCTTGAGATTGGTGAATTGCTCGACGAGATTGAGGCAATTGTATATTCCGGGACTAAAATCAACATCGATTATTTTCTTGAAGAAGTGATGGACCCTGATCACGTAGACGAGATTTTCGACTATTTTAATTCGGCCGAAACCGATAAAATAGAACCGGCATTACGCGAACTGGGAGAAGATGATTTCAGCGAAACCGAAGTCAGGTTAGTCAGAATTAAATTTTTATCCGAAATAGGAAATTAAATTTTCATGGATAAAACAAAAAGCCGAAATAGATCGGCTTTTTGTTTTTATAAGTTCCTGCTCCTGTTCCCCCGCCTTCATTTTTTTATTCAAAAAATAAAATAATTTTTCAGATTAGATTCAAAATTTATGTTTTAGGACATTTTCGTAAACAATAATTTGAATTTCACATGGTTATTTCGCAGAAAGAACTTATCTTTCGGCCATAATTATAGTTTCACCGGTTTATATCCGGAAAACACAACAATATCCACTTCATTTCTGTAATTATTCCATATATTTTACTATTTTTGCGAAGTTAAAATCCAAATTGTCTTTTTAATAAATTATCAAAGCCAGATAGTACTTATGTTTAATAAATTATATATTTTTTATCGTGATGGATTTAAAAACATGACTGTCGGTAAAACATTGTGGCTAATTGTATTGATTAAACTTTTCATAATGTTTGCCATACTAAAAGTGTTCTTCTTTCCCGATTATCTGAACACAAATTTCGACAGCGACGAGAGTAAAGCCAACCATGTACGTCAGGAATTAATCAATAAATCGAATTAATAACCTTTTATTTCAAATACATTATTATTTATGGAATTATTAGATGTGTCATTATTAGGGTGGTCACGGGCACAGTTTGCCATGACAGCCATGTATCACTGGTTATTTGTACCGCTGACTTTAGGTCTGGGTATCGTAATGTCGGTAATGGAAACTCTGTATGTAAAAACAGGGAAAGAAGAATGGAAAAAAGCCACCAAGTTTTGGATGACTTTGTTCGGGGTCAATTTTGCCATTGGTGTAGCCACCGGTATTATCCTCGAATTTGAATTCGGGACAAACTGGTCAAATTACAGCTGGTTTGTAGGCGATATTTTCGGTGCACCTTTAGCCATCGAAGGTATCATGGCTTTTTTTATGGAAGCAACCTTCATTTCCATCATGTTTTTCGGATGGAATAAAGTCAGCCAAAAATTCCATTTGGCATCGACCTGGTTAACAGTTCTTGGAGCTACTTTATCCGCCTTATGGATCCTGGTCGCCAACGCCTGGATGCAATACCCGATCGGCATGGAGTTCAACCCCGACATGACCCGGAACGAAATGATCGATTTCTGGAGCATATTATTGTCGCCGGTAGCTATCAACAAGTTCCTGCATACCGTATTTTCGGGTTGGGTTTTGGGGGCGCTGTTTGTAATAGGTGTAAGCGCCTGGTTCCTGCTGAAAAAACGTGACACAGACTTTGCCCTGCGAAGCATGAAAGTAGGCGCAATTTTCGGTGTAATTGCAACCGCTTTAATTATATTGACAGGCGATGGCTCTGCTTACCATGTATCACAGAAGCAACCCATGAAACTGGCTGTAATGGAAGGACTTTATGAAGGAAAAACCAATGCCGATTTGCTGGCATTTGGAGTCTTGAATCCTGATAAAAAAGTTTATAACGACTCCATCGATCCTTTCCTTATGAAAATGCCTGTTCCCGTTCCGGGTATGCTGTCATTTTTAGGTTATCGCGATTTCGATGCGTTTGTCCCTGGGATAAAAGATATTATCGAAGGTGGTTATGAAACTCCAAAAGGAACAGCGCTGCCTTTTACAGAAAAGAAAGCGCGCGGCAAAGCCGCCATCCGGGCTTTAGCCGATTATCAAAAAGCTATGGCTGCCAAGGACACAATTTCCGCTGCAACTTACAAAGCTGTTTTAAAAGAAAACTATGCCTATTTCGGATATGGTTATCTTGAAAATCCGGAGGAACTGATCCCAAATGTACCAATGGTGTTTTATTCGTTCCATTTTATGGTGGGCTTAGGCATGTATTTCCTCGCATTATTTGTCGTTGTTTTATTTTTTGTTTATCGAAAAAATATCGAAAAGCAAAAGTGGTTGTTATGGATTTCGCTGTTAACAATTCCTCTGGGATATGTTGCAGGCGAACTGGGTTGGGTAGTCGCCGAAGTTGGCCGTCAACCCTGGGCTATTCAGGATGTTTTGCCGGTACAGGCTGCTATATCGAACATTTCGTCTGAATCGGTAAAACTTACATTCTTCTTGTTTCTTATTTTATTCACAGCGCTGCTTGTAGCCGAAGTGAGAATAATGCTTAAACAAATAAAAAAAGGACCGGAAACACATTGAGTTGGAAAGTTGGAAAGTTTATAAAGCAAAAAGTTGGGAAATGAGAAAAGAATCTGCCCCCCCCAACAACTTTATAAACTTTATACTTTATAAACTTTATAAACTCAAAAAAACAATCAACTTCAAACAAAATATTATGATAACATATTCATTTCTTCAGCATTACTGGTGGTTTATTATTTCACTCCTGGGTGGAATCCTGACTTTTTTGCTATTCGTACAGGGAGGACAATCGATGTTATTCTCCCTTTCAAAGACAGAAGATGAGCGTCGTTTGTTAGTGAACGTTTTAGGCCGCAAATGGGAATATACATTTACAACCTTAGTTACTTTTGGCGGTGCATTTTTTGCCTCTTTCCCCTTATTTTACTCCACCAGTTTTAGTGGAGCTTACTGGGTGTGGATGGCTATTTTGTTCTGTTTTACTTTGCAGGCGGTTTCTTATGAGTTTCAGTCGAAACCGGGGAATGTTTACGGCAAAAGGACTTACCAGTCTTTCTTGTTTATAAACGGCTTATTGGGGACGATACTGCTCGGAGTCGCTATTGCAACATTTTTTACCGGATCCGATTTTGTTGTTAATAAAGGAAATATCACTTCAATGTTTCAACCTGTCATCAGCTCGTGGGGTAACGAATGGCACGGGCTGGAAGCCTTATTGAACTTACGTAACTGGATGTTGGGATTAGCAGTATTTTTTCTTGCCCGCACACAGGCTTCATTGTTTTTCATCAATCGATTAAGCCATGAGGTACTTGAGAAACGTTCGAGAAAATACGTTTTGTACAATGCAATTCCTTTCCTCGTATTTTTTCTGGCTTTTGTAATCTGGACTTTATTGTCCGAAGGTTTTGCCGTTGATCCGCAAACAGGAGTAGTTTCGCTCGAAAAGTATAAATATTTTACTAATCTGATAGAGATGCCTGTAATTCTGGTACTGTTTCTTTTAGGAGTAGTGAGCGTTTTATGGGGAATTATCGGAACTTTATTGTCGGAGAAATTCAAAAAAGGAATCTGGTTCTCAGGGGCAGGCACAATAGTAACCGTTTGCTGCTTGTTACTTATAGCCGGTTACAACAACACATCATTTTACCCTTCATCAACCAACCTACAAAGCTCATTGACCATTTTCAATTCCTCATCAAGCAAATTCACCCTGAATGCCATGTCGATTGTATCGTTGATGATCCCATTTGTTGCCGGATATATTTTTTACGCCTGGAGAGCTATGGAGAAAAAACGCACTGATATTGAAGATGTAAACAACGATCATCATGCTTATTGAGTTGTTTTCCGTGAAGCTGTTAAAACGTTTAACCAGGCACAAAACCACGTGCAGTCTTTTGTCCTGGCTTCGGGCTCTAAACCGGGTTGAGAGTTACTGACTGCGCCCATGAAAAAGCTGAAAATAACGAAATAATAATTACCAGTAGATTTTTTTATTGAGTATTCTTAAGTATTTCTTTTTGATAAACTTATAAACATAAATTTAAAATGCTACAAAAGTACGATCCGGATTTGATAGTAAGGTGGGCGATTTGTTTTTAATTGTGTAAGTTTTGGCGGGGCCGACACTTAAGCGGTCGAGATGCTAAACCTTGAAGATAAAAATAGTATTCGGAGGTAGATGGTTAACTTTGTTTGCAAACGAAAGGCGAAGTTGATAACTTCTTTGTAATAACACTTTTCCAGATAAATACTATAAATTCGATTGTTTGTAAAAATCTGTTGCGAAACATAAAAATTAATTGACAATATATTTGTTGCTTCAAGATGAACGATTTATATTTGTGCCGTAAGTCGTTAATTGTAAAAGCCTTTGTTTACGCTGATTATAATAACGGTTCGTATTGATTCGATACATTTTATCCCTGTTGGTTTATGTTGATCGTTTACAATTATACGCCTGATTTGCGCTTTCGTATCAACCGGAGTTTGTTGATATCCACTCATGTAAATAATTTATGGAGTGGGGCGAAAGTTGCTGTAAATCCACATTATATATTAATATATCTAACCCGATGGACTGAAGTGCAACTTCGGCTGTCGGGTTTGTTGTTTTTTTTTACAACCGTTGCAACCTGTCTGCCATTGAGGGTCGGCAGTTTATCAATAGTATTCATTAAAAAAAAGTAAACAATTATGGCAGTAAAGTATGTATTAACACAAAGAGGTAATCCGGGGAATCCTGAAGCGCCTAAGAAATTTTATGCACAAGCCAAAAGTACCGGTGATGTAACTCTTAAAAAGCTCAGTAAGGAGATTGCTGAAAACTCCTCGACAGTGAGCGATACGGATGTATTGGCAGTTTTGAACGACCTTACCAAATTTCTGAACCGTCATTTATCCGAAGGGCAGATTGTACGGTTCGGCGATTTTGGCACATTCCAGATAAGTATCACCAGCGAAGGAGCCGAAACGGAGGAAAAATTCCATCAGGCAATGATTGATGGCGTGAAAGTTAGCTTTCGCCCCGGAATCGACATTCGTGAAATGATCAATAATCTGAAATTCGAGAAAGAATAGCGCCTTGAAAAGCTTGGGGGTGTAGTCCCGATGATGTGAAAAGGCAACGGTGTTACAGCAGCCCGACTACCCCCAAAGTCCGAATCAATAGCTGTGCAAATTCATTATCTATCGTTTTTAAAAACATCTCCGATGATTTTAAAAATCATTTCCTATCGTTTTAAAAATCATCTCCTATCGTTTTGAAAATCATCTCCTATCGTTTTGAAATAGATCGGGGATGAGTTGACCGAACGATACCGATGATTTTTTGCTGTCAATATAAATAAACGTTTTTTAGTTGTAAAAGGCTTTAAATAAGTGATTATGGTTGCTTCCTACACCGGATCCACATCCAGTCCGATGCGTACCGATTTGAACCGGGGCTGGGTAAGCAACTGATCGCTGGCATGTTGCAGCATTTCCTTGGCTTTGGCCGGCGAAGCTTCGTTTTCTATTTTCAGAATAATTTGTTTGATAAACAGATTCTGAATCCGGGAAACGACCGGGTCGATGGGGCCTAAAACGCGTGAACCGAAAATAGCACGAAGCTGGCCGGCGAGCGTAAAAGCAGCTTGTTGCAGTACCTTCACATCTTTGTGCCGTAACGTGACCTGAATCATGCGGAAATAGGGCGGATATTTGAATTGTTTGCGTTCTTCGGTCTGAAGTTTATACATGGCGGCATAATCATTGCGTATCACCTGTCCTATCACCGTGTGTTCGGGTTGCGATGTCTGCAACACTACCAGTCCGCGTTTGTTTTTTCGTCCGGCACGTCCGCTTACCTGTGCCATCAACTGATAGGCCCGCTCGTGAGCGCGGAAATCGGGGAAATTCAACATATTATCCGCATTCAGAATGCCTACCAGACTTACATGTTCAAAATCGAGTCCCTTGGTTACCATTTGCGTCCCGATCAATATATCCACTTTGCGATGTTCGAAGTCGGTAATCAGCTTTTCATACGATTTTTTCGAGCGCGTTGTATCTAAGTCCATCCGGCTCACGCGGGCGTCGGGGAAAATATGCCGTATCTCGTCCTCTATCTTCTCCGTTCCAAAGCCTTTTGTATTCAGATTCGGCGTTTTACAAACCGGACAAATGGTAGGGATCGGTTCGGTATAGCCGCAATAGTGGCAGGTAAGCGTATTGAAAACTTTATGCACCGTCAGACTCACATCGCAGTTTTTGCATTTCGGCACATAAGCACAGCCTTTACATTCGATGTAAGGCGCATAACCCCGTCGGTTCTGAAAAAGAATGATTTGCTCGTTGTTGCCGAGCGCCTTTGCTATTTTCTCTATCAAAACATCCGAAAAATGTCCTTCCATTCGTTTTTTATGGTAGGCTTCTTTGGTGTCGACCACTACAATTTCGGGCAACTGCATTTCTTCGTGTCGTTGATGCAGTTCTACCAAACCGTATTTGCCGGTTTCGGCATTAAAATAGCTTTCGATGGAAGGCGTGGCAGTTCCCAGCAAAGTTTTGGCGCCATGCATCGAGGCCAGCACAATGGCTGCATTGCGGGCATGGTAACGCGGCGCCGGATCGTATTGCTTATAGCTCGATTCGTGTTCTTCGTCCACTATCACCAGTCCCAATTGTCGGAAAGGAAGGAAAATGGAAGAACGAACGCCAATGATCACATCGTAACTTTTATCATTCAGCACATTGTTCCATATCTCCACACGCTCGGCATCCGAGAATTTTGAGTGGTAAACGCCCAGCCGTTTGCCAAATACGCGCTTAAGCCGCGAGGTAAGCTGAGTAGTCAACGCAATTTCAGGAACAAGATATAACACCTGCTTCCCTTCATCCAACACTTTTTGTATCAGGTGTATATAAATCTCCGTTTTACCGCTCGATGTCACTCCGTGGAGCAACACCACCGGCTTTTCTTTAAATTGCTTTTCAATATTGCTCAAAGCTGTTTGCTGAAATTCGTTCAGTGCATACACGGCATTGGTTTGTAAGTCCGAAATGTCCAACCGTCCGATTTCTTTCACATAAGTTTCCAAAGCGCCGCGTTCCACCAGCGCTGCAAGCACTGCAGGAGATGCACCCGACTTTTCGAGTAATTCTTTGCGTGAAACTTCGCGTTGTTTTGCAGGGATGAGGCATTTCGACAGATCAATATACATCATCAATGCATCCAATTGTTTTTTGGCACGACCGAGTTCGTCGAAAATACGCCGCAGGTTTTCTTCGCGGCGGGCATCTTCGCTCAGGCGAACAAAAGTGTCGGTTTTGGCACGGAATTTCTCCGTCAGTTCCTCGTTCACTTCCACCGCTCCTTTTTCGAGCAGGATTTTAAGCGTGGGTAGCACGTCGCGTATTTCGGTCACTTTGTTCAATTCCGCCACGTTCACAGGTTTTCCGTCCGAAAGCGCATCCAGAATACGTTGTTCTTTTTCCGAAAGTATCTGTTCGGCTTCAAAATCTGGATTGATACACACCCGGGTTTCGCTTTCGAGCTTTAATCCGGACGGAACAGCCGCCTGATACACATCGCCAGGATAAGCCTGATAATAAGCGCCTATCCATTCCCAAAATTTCAACTGCGGATAGCGCAACACAGGCTGGTTGTCGAGCAGGCATATCACATCCTTCAGCTCATAAAGCAGTTCGGGTTTGTGCGTATGAATGATCGACACAATGGCCGTGTACATCTTCTTTTTGCCAAACGGCACCACCACACGCATGCCGATACGCACGGCATCCGCCCACTCATCCGGCACCGAATAAGTGAACGTTCCGCCCAAAGGCAATGGTACTATGACGTCGATGTATTTCATTTTTACTTACTGCAAAGGTAAGAAAGAATTAAGAAACGGCAATTCTTAAACCGGATGAAAAACACCGGATCGCCGATTCAAGTCATTCGCAGATATTCAGCACAAAAAAACAGGCAGATCAACACGCAAGCAGATCAAATTATTGAAGAGCCCGACACAAAAAATTGTGTCCAAACCCATATTCAGCAACCGAATAACCGATGTACAAAACTGATAAATCACATTTTTTAATATAAAAAATAGATATTTCCGCAAAAATATCGTTACTTTCGCAAAGTGAATATTAAACTTAATATTTTATTGCATTACACCTTTTACTTTCCATATACTAATTAATTGGGAATCGAGAACTTAATTCTTTCATTTGTCATTTAATCAGTAAAATTGGAGGCAAGATGTATATGCCGGTTCATAAAAAACAACTAATTAACGACTAAAGATGTCAAATATCTACGATTTTAAACGATCATACAGTTTGGTAAGAAGATATGTTCTTTTTACTTTCAAACGATTTTACGGCGAATATATCGTCAATGGACGCGAGAATATCCCCGAAGAAGGCCCTGTTATTTTTGCATCCAATCATTTGAATGCCTTGATGGATGCGCTGGCTGTTATATCAACACTTCCCCACAAGGTGCCAATCGTCTATTTAGCTCGGGCCGATTATTTTAAAAATAAAACTATAGCCAAAATGCTTCGTTTTTTTAAAATCCTGCCGGCTTTTCGTATGCGCGACGGGGTGGGAAATTTAGAAAAAAACCATGGCATTTTCGAACAATGCGTGGATGTGCTGGATCACAACAAAGCCCTTGGTATCATGCCCGAAGGGATTCAGAGCGGGTCTCGCAAGCTTCGCCCGTTGGTAAAAGGAATATTCCGTATTGCTTTTACCGCGCAACAAAAATACGACACGCAACCCAGTGTGAAAATTGTACCGATAGGGATCGATTACGAAGATTTTGAAAAATATGGAAAGCATATTATTATCAATATCGGAAAACCAATTGAAGTATCGGATTATATGGCTGAATACAACGTAAATCCGGTGAACGCCACGAATCAAATCCGCGACCGATTACGCGACGACCTGATTGGGCTGACTCTTCATTTGGACACGGAAAAACATTATGATTGCTTCGAAACAGCTACCGAAGTGGCCAACGCTGCGATTGCCAGCAAGTATAAACTCCCCGACAAATCTCTTTCCCGTTTTTTTGCCCGTCAGAAAATTGCAGAGCGATTGATAACATTGGAAAGTAAAAAACATGAAATCACTGAGCGATTGGATACTCTTTGCGCGGAATATAAAGAAAATATGAAAAAACTAAATCTGCATTCGTGGGTATTAGAGAAAAAAACGTATAAAGTTAAACATTTATTATTAACAGGTCTGTTGCTATTAGTAACCTTACCTGTTTTTGTTATAGGATTTATCCTCAATATGTTTCCTTTCTTTACACCCGATGCAATCCGGAAATTATTCAAGATAAATTTCCCAGGCGGCGTCAGTTCTGTACGTTTTGGCTTGGGAATGTTTTCGTTTCCTATATTCTATCTCTTCCAAGGAATTATGATTTATAAAAAATTTAATGGCGATTTGTGGAATCTTATCATTATTATTCCTTTACAATACATTTTCGGAAAACTTTCTTTTCTGTGGTATAAAAGTTATAAAAAGTTGCTTGCTAAAGTCCGCTATCGAAAATTACAACATCAAAATTCTCAAATCCTGATAGAAACAAGGTTTTTACACGAACAAATCATTCAGATTGTTCAAGCATCGTGAAAATTGAAGAAACAGAAGCTGCTTTTTACTGTTTTACATCAAAAAAACGTACCCGCTTTAAGCAATTCGGGCAACTTGCTTCATCATTTCTTCATCGGTTCCGCTCACAATAAGTTGGGCCTGCGAATAAAACGGCTCGCGGGCAACAAGTCCTTCTTCAATGAAAAGACGCAAGTCTTCGCCTTTTCGATTGCCAAGCAAAGGACGTTTCCCGGCGCGCGACAATTCGAGGCGCGTAACTAATTGTTCAGGAGTAAGTTTTAAATACACGGTAAAACCCTGTGAATTCATATAGTCCATGTTATCGAAAAAACAGGGCGCTCCACCACCGGTTGAAATGACAGTTCTTTCAAAATCGGCTACTTCATGCAAACATTCACGCTCAATTTCCCTGAATTTATCTTCGCCCATTTCAGCAAAAATCTGAGAAACGGCTTTGTGATATTTTTTTTCGATCTGCGCATCCATATCCACAAAAACATAATTCAGTTGTTGAGCCAGCATCTTACCCATGCATGTTTTCCCCGAGCCCATATATCCGATTAAAAAAATTCTTTCCATACTTTAAATCAATTCCGGCTACAAAGTTAATGATAAATTATCAAACGAAAACAAAAACAAATCACCGGATGAAAAAACCCATCCGGTGATTTGTTATCGCTATCGGCTATAAATTGCCAACTAATTTAAAGGCTATCTCCAAAATCTTCCCTGAACTTAGCCATCAGCTTTTGCGGCCAGTCGGAAGTAGGTTCGAGTCCTCCCATAAAGAAACGCAACACCGGCGGTTCGTAAACGAATTTCAATCCGCCAATCAGATGACGGTTATCATATAACCAGGTAAGGCGGTCTTCGACATATTTGATTTGCGACAAAGTGAAAACACGTCGCGGTACGGCCAGGCGAAGCAATTCCATATCAGCATAAGTTTCGTTGCCATACTCGTCGCGCTGGTTCGATATCGAACCGCGTTCCATGCCACGAACTCCCGAAACGAGGAATAATGCCGCTGCCAAAGCCCCTGCGGGATATTGTGTTTGCGGGATATGCGCACACATTTGCATGGCGTCCACGTGAGCGCCTAATACTCCGGCCGGTTTAATCATTGGAATTCCTTTTTTATCGAGTGAATCGACAAGGTATTTAATAAAAGATGGACTTTGACTGATCATAGTTTCATCCAATGTTTCGTACAAGCCGACTGCCATGGCTTCCACTTCGCGGATTGACATTCCTCCGTAAGTCAGAAAACCTTCGTACAAAGGCACAAATGCTTCAAGCTCCCTGAAAATTTCCATACGGTCGGTGCAAATACCGCCACCACGCGAAGAACTGAGTTTTCGCGCCGAAAAGTAGCACAAATCGGCCAAGCCGGTCATTGTTTTGATAACGGTTTCCATATTCGAGTTTTTAAACTCTTCTTCGCGTTGCAGTACGAGGTAAGCATTTTCACCCAACAAACTGCAGTCGAGCACCAGACGGATTTCATATTTATCGGCCAATGCACGAACATCGCGCAGGTTCTGCACCGAGAACGGCTGGCCTCCAATCAGGTTGGTCGACGCTTCCATGCGGATAAACGGAATGTTTTTGGGACCATGGTAATTGATCACTTCTTCGAGTTTTTCAATATTCATGTTCCCTTTAAAAGGATGGCTGGAGTTTATTACATAAGCTTCGTCGTAAAGCAATTCCACAATTTGTCCGCCTTTGTCGGTAATATGTGCCATGGCGGTGGTGAAGTGATAATTCATTGGGACTAAACTTCCTTTGTGCACATAAGCCACTGAAATAATATTCTCGGCAGCACGTCCCTGATGAACGGGGAGCAAATATTTTTTGCCCAATACCTCTTCAACTGCTTTCTGCAGACGTTCAAAACTTTGTGAACCCGCATAAGCATCATCGGCCTGCATCATAGCTGCCAATTGGTTGTCACTCATAGCATTGGTGCCTGAGTCGGTCAACATATCCAGAAAAACATCCCGGGTACTGAGCCGGAAAGTGTTGAAGCCTCCTTCGTAAAGAGCTTCGAGACGGCGTTCGATAGGAACGAGATGAAGTTTTTGCACAATACGCACTTTGTGCAATTCCAGCGGCAGATTTTCGCCGCTGTAAAATTTGATTTCTTGCATAGCTATTACAAAAAAAATGATTTATGGGTTGATTTATATTTTGAATTTGTCCAAAAAACAGAGTGCCTGTGTTCAACAAGCACTCTGTTTTGAATAAATATACCATTTATAGACAATTCAAAGTTTTTCAACAACAAAGATAATCAATTAATTAATACAAAGGGCTTAAATCTTTATATTTGTAGAATTAATTCTTGTTTTCACGACGTTCCGACATTAACCCAATACCAATAAATGGATTTGTTTGCAGAAATGATTCAGTATTACATTTTCCTCTACCCGTAAGAATTAATCGAATGGTGAATGGTTGCCAGACCCATTACAGCTACTCATCATTTGAGTAAACAGTCCCCATCCTTTTCAAACCAGAAATCCGATACAAAGTCAATTTGTACCGGATTTCTGGTTTGTTAATTGTTTAAGAAACTACATTTCCCACTGTTCACAGGAATCAATCAAATCGTCGAAAGTTTTGATTTTTGATTTTGCCTGTATTTCTGTTATTTGATTTGTCATGGCTTCGTCGTAGCTTTCGGCTTCCACATCCCTGATCACGCCAATGGCTACCGGAAATTCCGGTCCCTCCATCATGGCAATCTTCATTTGCAAAGTCGTGTCTTCACAATGTGCATCGTGTACCAAAATATCGTTTTCGGTCACACCATTTTCGCCAATCGTAACTACTTTCAGGTTAAAACCATCGAGCACGAGACCTTTGTCGCTATTTTTACCGAAAATCATGGGCTTGCCATGTTCCAGAATAATAATTCTGTCGTAACGTGTTTCTTTTTCCGAAAGCCAGCTATGCGCTCCATCATTGAAAATTACGCAGTTCACAAGTGTTTCGACCACCGAAGTTCCTTTGTGTTTCGCCGCGGCTAACATGGTCATTTGCGATGATTTCAAATCCACATCGAGTAGCCGTCCGAAGAAGGTTCCGCGTGCCCCGAAAGTAAGTTCTGCGGGACGGAAAGGCCGTTCTATGGTACCAAACGGCGACGACTTGGTTACGTAACCTTTTTTAGTTGTAGGTGAATATTGTCCTTTTGTCAACCCGTAAATCTGGTTATTAAAAAGCAACACATTGATATCCACATTGCGACGCACACTGTGAATAAAATGGTTTCCACCGATAGCCAGGCAGTCGCCATCGCCCGTAATCTGCCACACGGTAAGTTTAGGATTGGCAACTTTCACGCCTGTTGCCACTGCGGCCCCACGTCCGTGGATAGAGTGAAATCCGTAACCGGAAATATAATAAGGCAAACGCGATGAGCAACCGATACCGGAAATAACCGCAGTTTCGTGAGGCGGAACGCCAAGCTCTGCCATCACTTTTTGCAAAGTGTTCAGCACGGCATAATCGCCGCAGCCCGGACACCAGCGAACATATTGATCGCTTTTAAAATCCTTGGCTGTATATTGTTGTATTAATGAAGTATCCATAAAAAATGATTTTTCCCAAATTAATTTATTTCAATAAACCTGCAAAATATTCCTCAAGTTCGGTTACAGTAAATGGTTGTCCCTGAACTTTATTGTATTGCAAATATTCACCCGGAACTTTCGACCGGAGGTAAGTGGCGAATTGCCCGCTGTTTAATTCGCACACAACTACTTTTTTGAACTTTTTGATAAGCTGTTTGGTATTCTTTGGAAGCGGGTTGATATAATTAAAATGAACCAGCGCCACTTTTTTCCCGTCTTTGTTCAAGGCGTTTACGGCAGTCATCAGGTGTCCGTGAGTCGTACCCCAGCCAACAACAAGTAACTCTGCATTTTCATCCCCTTCTATTTTCAATTCGGGAAGTAAATTGCTGATATAATCTATTTTTTCCTTGCGCGTATCTACCATTTTTTGGTGATTCAATGGATCGGTAGAAATAGCGCCGCTAGTATAATCTTTTTCGAGTCCTCCGTTTCGATGGGCAAAACCATCGATTCCGGGAATGCTCCAGTAACGTACTTTCGATACTTCGTCGCGTGCCGTCACTTTCAGTCCTTCCATGCCGGGTTGGGCATAATTAGGTTTAATTTCGGGCAATTCGGCTAATTTTGGAAGTTTCCACAGCGATGTTCCGTTTCCGATAAACGCATCGGTAAGCAAAATAACCGGAGTCATGTGTTCCAATGCAATTTTTGAAGCCATAAAGGCAAAATGGAAACTGTCGGCGGGTGTACTTGCGGCAATAACCACTGCAGGGCTTTCGCCGTTACGTCCGTATAAAGCCTGAAGCAGGTCGGTTTGCTCTGTTTTGGTTGGTAATCCCGTAGAAGGCCCTCCACGCATTACATCCACAATTACAATCGGCAATTCCGCCATCACTGCCAGCCCAATAGCTTCCGACTTCAGAGCCAGACCAGGGCCCGAGGTGGATGTTGCAGCCAACTCGCCGGCAAATGAAGCGCCGAGAGCAATGGTAATGCCGGCAATTTCATCTTCAGCCTGCACTACTTTTACGCCTAAATCCTTGCGTAAAGCCAATTCCTGCATAATATCGGTAGCCGGTGTGATAGGATAACTGCCCAGAAAAAGATCAAGTCCGGCTTTTTTCGAAGCAGCAATTAATCCCCACGCAGTGGCTTTATTTCCACTGATGCTGGTATATTTTCCTTTGGGTAACTCGTGCGATTTTTCAACCGTATAAGTTGAAATGCTCAAATGCAAGTTATTTCCGTAGTTAAATCCATCTGTCAATACTTTTACGTTGGCTTCGAGTATACCAGGTTTTTTGCCAAATTTATTTTGCAGGAAATGTATAGCCTGATCAATCGGGCGATTAAACAACCAACAAATAAGTCCCAGAGCAAACATATTTTTACTTCGTAATATGGTTTTGTTATCCATATCAAAGCCTTCGAGACTGCTTTGGGTAAGAGTAGAAAGCGGGGCTGGAATCAATTGGATGGTATCGGAAATATTTAATTCTTCAAAAGGATTTTCCGTTTTAAATCCTGCTTTGTCAAAATCGGATTTTTTAAAAGAATCCTCGTCGAAAATAAGCACTCCTCCTTTTTTTATTCCATCGGCGTTTACTTTTAAAGCTGCGGGATTCATAGCCACCAACACATCGGCTTCATCACCCGGAGTATATATTTTAGAAGCACCTAAATGCACCTGAAATCCCGAAACGCCGCCAACAGTACCTTGCGGTGCGCGTATTTCGGAAGGAAAATCGGGGAAAGTCGAAATTTCATTTCCCAGAATTGCCGAAAGATTGGAAAACAGTGTCCCCGTAAGCTGCATACCATCGCCCGAGTCGCCAGTAAACCGTACCACTACATTTTCCAATTCGGTAGACTTTGTATTGTTCATTATATTATTCAGTTGAAACAGTTATATTTTCTTTATATGATTACCGACTTGCTTCTTTTTACGGAAACAAGTCGGTCTATACAACAATTTAAAACTCTGCATTGTTCGGAGTACGGGGGAAAGGAATCACATCGCGGATGTTGGTCATTCCGGTAACAAACAAAAGCAACCGTTCAAAACCTAATCCAAAGCCTGAATGGGGTGCTGTTCCGAATCGACGGGTATCCATGTACCACCAGATATCCTTTTGGGGAACGCCCATTTCTTCTGCACGTGTTTTCAGTTTATCAAAATCTTCTTCACGTTGCGAACCTCCGATAATTTCACCAATTTTCGGGAACAAAACATCCATGGCACGAACCGTTTTCCCATCATCGTTTTGTTTCATGTAGAACGATTTGATTTCTTTCGGGTAATCGGTCAGGATAACCGGTTTCTTGAAATGTTGTTCCACCAGATAGCGTTCGTGTTCCGACTGCAGGTCGGTACCCCAACCTACCGGGAATTCAAATTTATATCCCTTGGCAACAGCTTCCTCCAGAATTTTTATTCCTTCGGTGTAGGTTAAACGTTTAAAGTCGTTGTTCACTACAAAATTCAACCGGTCGTACAATTCTTTGTCGTACATATTGCAAAGAAAATCCAGGTCGTCTTTACAATTATCCAACGCCCAACGGATACAATACTGGATAAAATCCTGTGCCAACTGCATATTTTCTTCTATTTCGTTGAAAGCAACTTCGGGTTCTATCATCCAGAATTCCGACAAGTGACGCGGTGTATTAGAGTTTTCGGCACGGAAAGTCGGACCGAAAGTATAAATGGCCCCCATCGACATGGCAGCCAATTCACCCTCCAATTGTCCGGAAACAGTGAGGCTGGCTTGCTTGCCGAAAAAGTCGTTCGAGTAATCGATTGAACCGCTTTCGTCTTTCTTCAGGTCGTAAAGATTCAACGTCGTTACCTGAAACATTTGCCCGGCGCCTTCGCAGTCGGAAGCCGTGATAATGGGCGTATGGAAATAAAAAAATCCACGTTCGTGAAAGAAGTTGTGCACCGCCATGGCCATGTGGTGACGGATACGGAACACGGCGCCAAAAGTATTGGTGCGCGGACGCAAGTGCGCTATTTCGCGTAAAAATTCCAAGGTATGACCTTTTTTTTGCAGAGGATATGTTTCGGGGTCGGCAGTGCCGTATATTTCAATTGCCTCAGCCTGAATTTCCACGGTCTGGCCTTTCCCCAACGATTCAACCAACACTCCTGTTACGCTGATACAGGCGCCGGTTGTAATGGGTTTCAGATATTCGTCGCCAAATTTTTCATTATCAGCCACTACCTGGATATTATTAATTGTCGAACCATCGTTCAACGCTATAAAGCTCACATTTTTATTCCCGCGGCGGGTACGCACCCAACCTTTAATATTTACCTCTGCACCGTAATCGGTACGTTTCAGGGCATCAACAATAATTGTTCTGGTCATGCTTTTTTATAATTAAAAATAAATAGCTCTGTCAATTTGAATTTTAAGCTTGCAAAATTACTAAATTTCATCGAGAAAAGCAGCCTTTTAAACATTAAAAAAAGCGCCTGTAAAAAATTTGCAGGCGCTTTTTTTAATGTTTTTGTTATTGATTATTACTTTTGCTCAACATTTCCAATCATACTCACTGCACATCGGAATCCAATGTCATTTGCCGATTTATTTTGTTCCAAATAACGACGTGTAGATGGATTTAACCAATAAACTCTATCTTTCCACGAACCACCTTTATAAATACGTGTGTTATTTGAAATAACAGGACGTAAAACATCGGTAATATCGAAAGTATCAACTGTAGCAAGGTTAGAATTGCTCAATGAGAAGTTAATTTGTGATTGAGGGTCGCCATCTTTAAAATCTCTCACGTCAATAATACTGTCGTTCATAATTCTACCCAACGAATCGATAGCATAAATATTTCTTCCAAAAGCATCTTTGCCGGCGGGTTTAGGAGCTAAATATACATTTCCACGGAATGAATTATATTCTGCCACATCCTCGTAACTTGTAGGACGATAAACATCCAACACCCATTCATTCACATTTCCTGCCATATTATACAGTCCAAAATCATTGGGTGAATATGCATCCACAGGTGCGGTAATGGTGGCTTTGTCGTTTAAGCTTCCTGATGTTCCCATTAAATCGCCGCGTCCTCTTACGAAATTAGCCTGCATCTGACCCCGTTGTTGTTTAGAAGAATTGCGCATTTGCGAACCCGCCCACGGATAAATTTTTCCTTCAGGCACTACACCTTCTTTATCGGATTTTATAGCATAAGCTGCAAATTCCCATTCGGCTTCGGTTGGCAACCGGAAATCGGAAAATAAAATCCCATCCGACATATCTACCTTACGAACCTTTGCACCTAAATCCCTTTTAACTTTTTTACCCGGCTTTGGTTCATAACTGTTTTGTAAAAGATATTTTTGGGTATTAAAAACAAAATTAGTTTTTATGGAGTCATAACTCATCGATGCAACTTTAGAAAAATCGGGAGCTGCAATAATTCCTGCCCGAACCAACGCCAATTCATTCACCCTGTCGGTACGCCAGGCACAATAATCCATCGCTTGTTCCCACGTAACCCCGACGACAGGATATTGATCAAAAGCAGGATGAGTAAAGTAATTTTGTAAATAGGGTTCGTTGTATGCAAGTTCCTCACGCCAAATTTTCACATTAGGTTCCGCTTTAATGACAAGATTTGGAGCTGTTTTGCCAAACACCACATTCATCCAGTTGGTATATTCACGCCAGTCGACATTACGGATTTCGTATTGGTCCATATAAAACGAACTTACCGTGATACGACGTCTTTTATTATCGCGCGGAGCCGTTACAAATTCTCCTTTTTCGCCAATAGTGAAAGACCCGCCCTCTATTGCCACCATGCCTATCGGGGTTTGCGTTTTATATCCGGGTTTCACGGTAAATCCCGTCCCTTTTATATCGTTATATTTCCAGCCTGTTACACTGGAGGTGGTTTGATTTGTTTTTTTTCCAAAAGCAACCACAATACTTATTCCTATGAGAAATAAAGCAAATTTCGTTATTGATTTTATAGTCATAAAAGGTGTGAAATATTACAAGTAAACTTTTTATCCTGAGAAAATAGCAATGCAAAAATAGTGTTTTTTTTTCTTTATAATGTAAAAATAAAGAGGTTTTTTCCTCTTTTGCAGCAAAATCTACTATTATTATAACTCATTTTCTCTCAAAAACGTATATATTGAACAGAAAAACTATCTAAAATAATGATATTGTATTGATTTATTGACAATTAAATTCATCACTCTTATTTAAATATATGCCGACAAACGCCACAAATACAATTATACAACCTTAATTTACAGTTTGAAGTTATGGTTTATCACTATTTTTCTTACATTTGCAGATAAATTAAACTACGAAGTTTTTATTGTGATTCAATCTATTAATCAATAATGCAGATTAAACTAAACGATAAATTATTCGATTTGTCAATTCCGGTCGTAATGGGCATTGTCAACGCAACGCCCGATTCGTTTTATCCGGGAAGCCGTTATACTTCGGACAAAAGCTTGTTGTCGGGTGTAGAGAAAATGCTGATGGATGATGTTGACATCGTTGATGTGGGGGGTTACTCTACGCGACCAAAGGCTGAAAACATTTCATCGGACGAAGAAATCGGAAGACTCGCTAATGCAATTGAAAATATTTTAAAGAAATTTCCTGACACTATCATTTCCGTTGATACTTTCCGTGCCAACGTTGCGAGATATATGGTTCAAAATTATAATGTTGCAATAATAAACGACATTGGCGGCGGAACGCTTGACGATTTGATGTTTGAGACAATTGCCGATTTACAGGTAGCTTACGTGCTTATGCACACCAAAGGTACACCCCAGACGATGCAAAACCAGACCAATTATGAAAATGTCGTTGCGGAAGTTCTTCATTTTCTTCAAAAACGCATTGCCCAACTTCATTTACTTGGCGTAAACGACATTATTGCCGACCCTGGATTCGGATTCGCAAAAACGATAGAACAAAATTACAGCTTATTAAGTAAGCTCTCTTATTTCAAAGAACTGAATGTACCTCTCCTTGCAGGCGTTTCACGTAAATCGATGATATGTAAAGTACTTGATATTGAAACAAAAGATGCACTGAATGGAACTACATCCGCCAATATGTTAGCATTGCTGGGAGGTGCATCGATATTGCGTGTTCATGACGTAAAAGAAGCCAAACAGACTATTTCTGTTTTTCAGAAGTATCAAAAAGGTTTAGCATAACAGATTACAATAAATTAACTCTAAAATTTCGTTTATGGGTTTTCAAATCGGAATAAAGGATATCGTCGATATATTTTTGGTCGCAGTGCTGCTTTACCAAACGTTTAAACTTCTGAAAAGAACGGGAGGTCTTAATATATTTTTAGGCATAATGGCATTCCTGATATGTTGGTTTCTGGTTTCGTATGTCTTTAAAATGGAGTTGCTTGGCGGGATATTAGACCGTGTTGTGAGTGTGGGTGCATTCGCTTTGATTGTGCTTTTTCAGGATGAAATCCGACGTTTCTTTACAAAAATCGGATCGAAACAAAGTTGGAGTTCTCTCAATTTTTTAAAACGCTTTATGGGGAACAATAACACTGAAAAAGAACGTGTCGACTTTCATTTGGTACAAATTGTATTGGCATGCCGCAATCTGGCAAAAACTTCGACAGGAGGACTTATAGTAATTACACGAACCCACGACCTGGAATTTTATGCGCAATCGGGCGAACAAATAAATGCCACTATCAGCTCGCGTCTTATTGAAAATATATTCTTTAAAAACAGCCCATTACATGATGGCGCAATGATTATCACAAAACAAACCATTAAAGCGGCAGCCTGCATACTTCCTATTTCGAAAAACCAATCTATTCCAAAACGTATGGGGCTTCGCCACAGAGCTGCCGTAGGAATAACCGAACATTCGGATGCTATTGCAATCGTTATTTCGGAAGAAACAGGGCATATTTCGTGGGCAATAAACGGCCAACTAACCGTAAACGTAAAACCCGAGCAGTTGGAACATTTTCTGTCGGAAGAGTTGGCAGATTAATGGCTCTGTATACTAAAAAAGGCTATTAAATGCCCGACATTCGGATATCATCCATTTTTCAGGTAAACATAGCCGTATTCTGTAAAAAAACGAGACAAAAGTGTTTACAATCGCCCCGTTTTGAATTTAAAATATGTTTGGCTTCCGTTTTTTTGCTTCATCCAGCGAAAGCAAATTCACTTTCTTGGTTTGTTTTTCACGTAGAGCTTTGTATTCCGCTTCGATCTCGCCTATAAAGTTATAATGCATTGTGTTACTCATTAATTGTGCCACCACAAATGTATTAACCGATGCATCCTTTACATAAACGACAGGGCCTTTGTAGTTCGGAGCAATTTTTACGGCTGTATGAATTTTTGAAGTGGTGGCGCCACCAATCAGTAAGGGAATTTTCAGTCCGGCTTTTTCCATCTCGGCAGCTACATGGCTCATTTCTTCGAGCGAAGGGGTGATTAACCCGCTAAGGCCTAAAATGTCAACCTTTTCGGCGATGGCTGTCTGGATAATTTTTTCGGTCGGCACCATTACGCCAAGGTCAATTACTTCGAAATTATTACAAGCCAACACCACAGCCACAATATTTTTTCCAATATCATGAACGTCGCCTTTTACGGTGGCGATCAGGAATTTACCTGCCGACGAACTCTGACCCGGTACTTTTTGTTTTTCAATTTCAGGTTGAAGGATAGCAACCGCTTTTTTCATGGTTCGGGCAGTTTTTACCACTTGGGGCAAGAACATCTTACCTTCGCCAAACAAATCACCTACGATATTCATGCCGCTCATCAGAGGTTTTTCAATGATTTCGATGGCGGTATCGTACTGTGTCAAAGCTTCGGCCAAATCTTCTTCCAGAAAATCGCTGATTCCTTTGATTAACGCATATTCCAATCGTTCCTGCAAAGGTCGCGTGCGCCATTCGTCTACCTTTTCCACTTTTTCACCCGAAGCCTGTTGCTTCACTTTTTCGGCGAGTTCAATCATGCGTTCGGTAGCATCGGGTCTTCGATTGAGCACCACATCTTCTACATGTTCCAATAACTCAGGGTCAATGTCCTGATAAATCTGCAACATACTAGCATTAACAATACCCATATCCATGCCAGCTTTGATGGCGTGATACAGAAAAACGGAATGAATGGCTTCGCGTACTACATTATTTCCACGGAACGAGAATGAAAGATTACTTACGCCGCCACTTATTTTGGTCAATGGCAGATTTTGCTTGATCCAACGGGTTGCATTGATAAAATCGACGCCATAATTATTGTGTTCTTCAATGCCTGTGGCAATAGCCAACACATTCGGGTCAAAAATAATATCCTGAGGCGGAAACCCGACTTTATCGACCAACAAATGATATGCACGGCTGCAAATTTCCGTTTTACGTTGGAAACTATCGGCCTGACCTTTTTCATCGAAAGCCATAACCACAGTGGCTGCACCATAAGCACGAATCTTCCGGGCTTTATGCAGGAAATCTTCCTCCCCTTCTTTTAAACTGATAGAGTTGACAATACATTTGCCCTGAACGCATTTCAGTCCGGCTTCAATTACTTCCCATTTTGAGGAATCGATCATAATCGGCACCCGTGAAATTTCAGGTTCCGAAACCACATAATTCAGAAATGTTACCATTTCATCTTTGGACTCGAGCATCGCATCATCCATGTTTATATCAATCACCTGCGCCCCGTCTTCCACCTGTTTACGGGCAATGGTAAGGGCTTCCTCATATTTCTTCTCGTTTATCAAACGCAAAAACATCTTCGAACCGGCTACATTACAGCGCTCGCCAATGTTGACGAATAATGACCTCACCCCCGGCCCCTCTCCTTGAGGAGAGGGGAGAGTTTGTCCTATTGGAGAAGTTTCTTCGTAAGCTGGAGAAATGACCTCACCCCCGGCCCCCTCTCCTTGAGGAGAGGGGAGCTGTACTCCTGAAGCAAGAAAATTAGTTTGTTTACGCGAAGGCAAATTGTCCAATACATCTTTTATCTTTTTAGCAACAATAAATGAATCTTTTAAAACATCTTCGTTGGTATATCTAAAAACATGAAATCCATTTGCATTTAAAACTTCTGTTCGGAACTTATCGTGTTCTTTTTGCTCAACAGATTGATGTATTCCTCCATCGACTTCAATTACAACATTTTTTTCGACACAAAAGAAATCAGCTATAAAACCATTAATAATATGTTGTCGGCGAATTTTATAACCGGTTTGCCTATCACGTAAACGTTCCCACAGTTCTTTCTCGGCTTTTGTTGGTTCATGTCGCATCTCTTTTGCTTTTTCAATCAACAAATTCCACGACAAAGGATCAGTAGTAATGTTGGCATGGTCAGTTCCCAATATCCACTCGCCTACCGCCCCCCTCTCCTCAAGAAGAGGGGTCGGGGGTGAGGTTATTTCCAACAACTCAAGCCCGCTCAACTCCAGGTTTCGGCTTGCTGCCTTTGGTTTTCTCACTTCCATTCCTTCGATCAGCTGCTGATATGCAGCAATATGATCAGGCGTCGTTCCACAACAACCACCAATGATGTTCACAAGTTTCTCATCAAAGTATTCTTTGATCTGGAGCGCCATTGTTTCGGGAGTTTCGTCGTACTCGCCAAACTGATTGGGCAAACCGGCATTGGGATATGCGCTGACAAACCAGGGCGAGTTAGCGCTGAGTTCTTCGAGATAAGGTTTCAAATCTTTTGCTCCGAAAGAACAATTTAATCCTACCGACAATAAGTTAGCGTGCCCGATAGAGGCCAGAAATGCACGAATCGTTTGACCTGACAATGTACGACCACTCGTGTCGGCCACAGTAGCCGAAATCATAAGGTCGACACGTTTTCCATATTCACTCATGGCTTCTTCGGCTGCAAAAACAGCGGCTTTGGCATTCAGTGTATCGAAAATAGTTTCTATCAAAATAGCGTCTACTCCACCTTCGATCAGCGCCAGCATTTGTTCTTTGTATGCCAGCACTAAGCCATCGAAACTGACAGCACGATAAGCCGGGTTATTTACATCAGGCGACATGGATGCCGTTTTATTGGTAGGTCCAACCGCCCCGGCCACAAAGCGTGGTTTAGCAGGATTAGCGGCAGTAAACTTATCCGCAGCTTTACGTGCAAGCCGGGCGGCTTCAAGGTTTATTTCACTTACCAATTCGCCCATTCCATAGTCTTCCATCGAAATGCGTTGCGCATTAAATGTATTGGTTTCGATAATATCGGCTCCGGCTTCGAAATATTTACAGTGAATATCGTAAATTATTTCGGGTTGAGTCAATGTCAATAAGTCATTATTTCCTTTCTGGAGAATTTTGGTTTTGGCAAAACGTTCGCCACGATAGTCGGCTTCAACAAGTTTGTGACGCTGGATCATGGTTCCCATGGCGCCGTCAAGAATCAATATGCGGTTTTCGAGTTCGGTTCTAAGTTTCATTATTCTTTTTATAATTTAAAGTGCAAAGATAATGCTATTTTCATTATAAAACGACCTCATTCATGTTATAGAACGAGGTCGTAATTAGTATTTTGATATGCTTCTATCTATACTTAGAAACACAATAAATAACACAATAGTTCTTTTTGATTATGACTTTCTGAATATTTTAAGCATTTAATTTTTATTCTATGTTTACTATGCGAAATGGCTTAGACACATTATTACTCTGTCAAAAATAAAATCATTCTTTCCACCGTTTTTTCGCAAACCGCACAAAATGCAGGCGCTTCGTTCGTTCTCATCCGGCAATCGTAAGCCGACCGGTACATGCCTTTGGTGAGATAACCGCCTCCTTCGAATACGCCGATTTTCAACTTCTTGGTTTCATTGTTTACCTTTGTAGGAATCGTAGTTCCTTGCGGCAAATCATTTTTCCATTTCGTTTCGAATCGTACCAACGAAGTAAGATTTGGCTCCCACGGTTCAGTTTTAGTATCGTACATGTCATCCAAAACATCCGGATCTTCCTTGAAATACTCATCTCCAAGCCCTGCAAACGAATGTCCGAATTCATGCACAACAACCTGCGATTGAGCTCTTTTACTGTCGGCCGAAGCCAACGCGTAAAAATTATAGATACCTCCGCCTCCGTAAGTTGACGTGTTGGCAAGGACGTAAATAGCATCATAAGGAACCGCTGCCGCAAAATCACGAATGCGGAAAACGTTGGGCGACGTCAGGTAACGGGGTTCGTAAAAAGTATAAAAATGTGACCCAAGAGCCGTATTTTTCCATCTGTTTTCATGTGGCGTGGATATTCCTGAATTCTCGGAAGGAGCTGCAACGGCGTAAACATTGATACGGTTTTTATATCGGGCAAATGGCTCGTGCGTGAAAAGACTTTCTGCTAATTTTTGCGCATCGTCATAAAACTTACTCATTCCATCAGAGGTATAACCTTCGGCAATAACGGCAATATCAACTCCTTTCTCGGGCGAAACGGTTTTGAAAATTTCCTTGACAGCAACAGATTCGGGTTTATTGCGACGTATTAATTTATCGTCGGGCGAAAACCCAAACTGTAACAAAGTTTCCCATTTATCAAAGTCCAATCGTTTTTCGATGGTTACTTTTACTGCATTTTTAGGGAACGGAAACTGAACGCTTTGTTCAAAGCTTTTGCTTACGTGCTTTGCTTCGTCGGAAGTTTGCCATTCGAAGTAAAGCGTGCTGAAACCGTCGATGTAAATCAGTTTGCTTGTGGTGCTGTCGGCAACCTGAAAACGGTATTCGCCAAGGTTCAAATCGGCAGTTAAATTCGACCGGCGGCCACCCCAGAAAGGTTCTTCTTTTATTTTGTCGAGGAAAGCAGCAGTTGAAGTTGAATTTCCACAAAACTGGAAATCAATACGACAGGCTTTACCCGTAAAATACTTATTATACGATTGAGCAACAGAAGATAAAGCAAAAATAAAAAAGAGGGAAATACTGATTGAAATCTTTCTCATGGGTAATATATTTTAAAAGCGCAAATTAAATCAAAATATACGAGAACTAACGCCCATTTTTCAGTATTTTTCCGACATCACGTCGGAACTCCCTCTTTTATACGAACACAAATCTATTTTTTACCTAAAACTATGAATGTTTTTGATTTTCGGAATTTTGTAATTTAGCGATTACTTCCAGTTCATCTAACAGAATGTTCGTTTCGTTCAACACTACAGTATTAACCTCAAAAACTTCATTATTTTCACTTACAACTATTTTCCGGGTTTCATTTTTATCAAATCCCACCTGACGTACCGATAAAATATATTCGCCCGGTTGTACATTTTCAATGACAAAATCACCATTATAGTCGCACATATCACCTTCCACGATAGTCATGGTTTCAGGAGAAATGATAGTTGCCGTTGCATATTCAACGGGGTGATTAAAATTGTCCAATACGCGTCCTTTAATGGTTGTGTTGGCTTTTGCAAAAATTGAAGCCGAGAAAAATAATATGGCTGTAACGGCCAAAATTCTGATTGATTGTTTTTTATTCGTTTTCATAATTGTTTTTTTATTGTTAAGCCTCCTATAAACTGCTGCATTGCAAGCGTTAAAAAAAGGGGAAATAATGAGTTAATTAATTGGATTAAAAATATCTATTATTTTTTACTGTTCAGTGAAATCCAAATGCAGAACTCGAAACGTCAAATTTCCAAACCGCTTATTTCGAACTTCTGTTTTGTTCTTCGCTCGACGAAGTGGAACGATTGGCGCGTGTTTTAAAATTATCCTTTCCAAACCGGTAATTGAAAGTGATTTTCAATCGGCGCGAATCCCATTTATTCATTACATCAATGTCCACATTGTCGTATTTGGCATAAGCTCCGCCGCTAGCTGTTTTGAAAATATCGCTTACCGCTATCTTTATCACTCCCTGATCTTTCAGGATGTTGCGTTGCAATCCAAGGTCGATTGTATATCGGGGACGGATGATAATATTGCTGATCAATTGCTCTGATGAATATCTTCCGCTCACTTCAAGACCGATTTTGTAAGGCAATGTGAAATTATTACTCATGTTGGCAATTACACTCATTTTGTTTAAAGGTAAATTGCTATCGTCGTACATTTGAATGGTTTTATACATACCGGTTACTGTGCCATTCAAATTCCACCATTTGAACGGTTGGAACTGGAATGTTTCGGAAGCATTGATATCCAATGAATTATTCAGATTTTCCATGGTTTGATAAACCGTTTTCGACGTATCGTCCTGACGAATAATTTCGGTAAACAAGCCCCTGGTGTAATTCACGCCCAAACTGGTAATTAAAGCCCCTTTGTAGTTGTGGCTCAAGCCTGCCGAATGTGTAAACTGCGGTTTCAAATTCGGGTTTCCAACGTTATAAGTATACGGGTCGACCATCCACATAAACGGATTCAGGTTGTGATAACTCGGACGACCGATCCGGTAACTGTATTTGAAATTAATACTATGATTATCATTTAGTTTCTGTTGTACAAAGAATGATGGAAACAATTTCAGATACGATGTATCATTAATCTGGTTGGTAACCACCGAAGTTCCTTTCGAGATGGTATTCTCGAGTCGTAAACCCAATTGCAAAGTGGTTTTGTTCAATTGGGCTCGTCCATTGACATAAGCTGCCTGAATATTTTCTTCGTAAACAAAATGATCATTCTGGTTCAGATAACCGTCCATGTCGATATAGCTGTCGGTATTTACAAAACTGGTTTTTAAGCCTGCTTCCAGGTTGATGTTTTTATTCACCGGTAGCACATAGTCGAGTTTAGATGTAAAAATATCAATGTTGTTTCCCTGCGTTGTAGCGACAGTAATATCGTGATTCAAATCGGCGCCGGTCATATCGTAATAATGTCCGTTTTGCGAATTCGGGCTCATAAAATAAAACCGGGCATAATCCATGTCGAACGAAAGTGATTGTCCGGTCGTATCAATATCCCATTTATAATTCAGGTTATAAGTTTCGTTATTCCATCGATTATTGGACGTTGAAACAGTTACCAGAGTTGAATCTACATTTTTATATCGATCGGCAAAGGAGGTCGTGCTGTTTTCATCATTGCTGTTCGATCCCCTGTTTCCACGAAACATAGCACTAATTACATGATTTTTAGCAATATAATAATCCACACCGATTTTATAGTTATGAGCGCTACCGTTGTATGTACCTTCACTTTCAATCAATTGATATGCACCTTCGAGTGCGGTGCTGGTAAAACGGCGCGAAGCATCCATCCCGTACCAGCCTGCCCAATGATAATTTGAATAGTTTCCGTACAAGTTCAGTTTCCCATAATTCATATTCAAATCCAGACCACCATTCCAACCGAATTTACGGGCAATGTTCATCCCCGCATTTACACTTCCGTTAAAACCCGGAGCTTTCGTGTGTTTTGTTTTGATATTGATAATTCCCGAATTACCTTCCGCATCGTAACGCGCCGATGGATTTTCGATAATTTCAATTTTATCAACATTTTTTCCCTGCATACTCTTCAATAACGAAGCCAATTGAGTCGACGAAACATAAGTCGGTTTGTCGTCGATAAGTACTTTTACACCCTGCATGCCTTTCAGGCTGATATTGTCGTTGTTGTCGATAGTAACTCCCGGTAGTTTTCGCAGTATTTCGTACACATTTTCCGAAGCTGAAGTGATGGAAGCTTCGGGATTTATCACCATTTTATCTACTGATTGTTCGATAAACTGCTTTCTGGCTGTAACCACCACATCATTCAGCAGCTCAGCACTTTCGCGCAAAACAATTTTCTTTTTAATTACGGCATTTTTACCGTCCACAATTAATTTTTCTGTTTCAAGCCGGTCATAGCCCAACATACTAACAGAGAGTATGTATTCGCCTTTGTTTACTTTATGTATTGTAAATTCTCCTTTTTGATTGCACACTTCACCCTTAACAATTTCTTTGGTAGCCGGACTGATTAATGTTGCCGTGGCATATTCGATGGGGTGATTTTTTTCATCGATTACTTTTCCTTTTACCGTGACGGTCGATACTTCGGCTGCGACAAAAATTGCATTCACCGAAAAGCAGATTAACAAAAAATAGTTTGAAAAACTTGGTTTCATTCTTATTCGATTTTTATGATTAGATATTTGATTCTTTTTTATAAAGACGATTGAAGTTTAATAATATTACATCGATTATCGATATTTTTTTAATTAGACGCAATAAATATGTCGTTTGGATTTAAACAGACTAATATTTTTAAAATTATTTTTCTCAGCCCGATCCGTTTTCTTGAATTTGGGTTCCTTTTATATGTTGTCTCCTTTTTTTCATTTCAGTTGTATTTGAGTCTTGGTGTATTAGTTTATTAGTACACTGAAAAAGTATTATGGAATTTTGAATTACACAAATAATTTGAGGTTAAATAATGTTAATGGTAGAATTTTATTTTGAAAAAGAAGATTATATAATTGAATATAAACAAAATATAATTCTGCTTAGAATTTAAGAATCTACTCCATAGAAACAACTACTGCTGTGTTAACTCTGTTCTGACGTTTGTTTCTTCAAAAACATAGGATATATTCTCCTTAAGACGACGCTACAATTAAGAATTGCTATTTTAGGCGTAGTCCAAAAACTTTCTTGTTTGGGACACAGCTTGCAAGCCTGCATCAACTGGAGGGTATATACATAAAAAGAAAATCCTGAAAAAACCATTACAGCTTTTCAGGATTTCTTTTTTATAATTATCAACTTACTTTAGTGTTTCGCCGGCTTGTAAATATGTGACGAATGCCCGTAAAACAGTTCAGCAGCTTCCATAAGCGTTTCCGACAAAGTGGGGTGAGGATGAATGGTAAGCGCCAGGTCTTTGACCGTCGCTCCCATTTCGATAGCCAACACACCTTCTGCTATCAGTTCGCCGGCTCCCGGCCCGCAAATACCGATGCCGAGAATTCGTTCGGTTTCGGGATCAATGATTAATTTGGTCAATCCATCGCTCCTGTCCAACGTAGTCGCTCTGCCGCTTGCCGCCCAGGGGAACTTGGCTAATTCGAATTTGATACCTTTTGCATTCGCCTGATTCTCGGTGATACCAGCCCAGGCAATTTCGGGATCGGTAAATACTACTGCCGGGATAGCCAATGGTTCGAAAACTACTTTTTTACCCGAAATGGCATCAACCGCCACACGTCCTTCGTGCGAAGCTTTGTGTGCCAACATGGGTTCTCCTACAATATCTCCAATGGCATAAATATTATCGTCATTCGTTTTCAACGTATTATCGGCAATAACCCAACCACGTTCGTTCACCTGTACTCTGGTGTTTTCAAGTCCCAGACCTGCAGTTTGCGGTTTCCGTCCGATTGACATCAATACATAATCGTAATGTTGTTCTTCTATTTGTTTATCTTTGTTTTCTATTTTCACCGTCAATCCATCAGCCACTTCTTTCATTTCCACTACTTTAGATTGTAACATGATTTTATCGAAAGATGCCGAAATTCGTTTTTGCAAATGCGATACCAAATCCTGATCGGCTCCCGGCAGCAACCTGTCCATAAACTCGACCACTGAAACTTTAGTTCCTAAAGCTGCATAAACCGACCCCAGTTCCAGTCCGATATAACCTCCGCCCACCACCAATAATGATTTTGGAATCGCCGGCAAATCGAGTGCCGTTGTCGAATTCAGTAATCGCGGACTATCAATTTGCAACGCTGGGATAGTAGCAATCACCGACCCTGTGGCAATAATAGCTTTATCAAACCTAATCTGCTCGGTTGAACTATCGCTTTTGCTCACTTCAATCATATCCGACGAAATAAATTTAGCCCGTCCCTGTACGAAATTTATTTTGCGCTGTTTACTCAGAATGCCCAAGCCGCCGGTGAGTTTATTAACCACTTTGTTTTTAAAACCACGAAGTTTGTCAATATCAATTTGAGGCTCGCCAAAATCGACACCCCATTCTTTAGCGTCTTTAGCCTCGTTAATCAATTTGGCAACATGGAGTAACGCTTTCGAAGGAATGCAACCCCGATACAAACACACACCGCCCGGATTTTTCTCCAAATCCACCAGTGTAACGTTCATTCCCAGATCGGCAGCGTAAAATGCAGCAGCATAACCGCCAGGTCCACCTCCGATTACAACTATATTCTGACTCATATATTTTTTCTATAAAGGTAAATAGTAAATGAATAAATGGCAAATTCTTTTATCCTTCAATAATAAATTTCATGGGATTCTCGATAGCATCGATTACCCAACGCAGGAAACGGATTCCGTCGGCACCATCAATTACCCGGTGATCGTACGAAAGTGATAACGGAAGCATCGTTCTTGGTTCAAATTTGCCATTGATATATACCGGCTCTATGTTTCCTTTCGAAATACCAAGAATGGCTACTTCCGGAGCATTGATAATCGGAGTAAAGGCTGTTCCGCCAATGCCTCCAAGATTCGTAATGGTAAAACAGCCACCCTGCATATCTGCAATACTTGCTTTCTTAGTACGTGCTCTTTCTGCAAGTTGATTAATTTCTTTCGAAATATCAATAACATTCAATTTTTCGGCGTTTTTAATTACCGGCACTATCAGACCGAACTCGGTATCAACGGCAATACCTATATTGAAATATTTCTTATAAATAATTTCTTTGGTCTGCATGTCTACACTGGCATTAAACTGTGGAAATTTTTTCAGCGCCGAAGCAATAATTTTCACCAGAATTGCAGTTACAGTTAGTTTTACCCCTTGTTTTTCTGCAGTCTTTGCGTAGTTTTTACGGAATTCCTCTAAGGCCGTGATATCTGCTTTGTCGAATTGTGTTACGTGTGGAATCGTGTGCCATGCATAGCTCAAATGCTCCGCCGTTTTATAACGGATATTCGACATGGGTTGCGATTCAACCTCACCAAATTTTGTGAAATCGGGCAGCGGTTCCTGATGTTGTTCAACACGGATATGTTGCATTTCATTACGTTGCTGGTGCAATGCTTTACTGTAGGCCTTCACGTCATCAAGTAAAATGCGTCCACCCGGACCTGAACCTTTTACTTGATTTACATCAACACCTATTTCGCGTGCCAGACGGCGAACAGATGGCGCTGCCGGCGCAGCATTTAAAAGTACAGGCGGCTGATTATCAACCAAAATTACTTTTGGAGATTCTGCCGGCACATTATTTACCGGAGTAAACGTTTCAACTTTTTCTTCGGTAATTATAGGCGTTTGTACAACAGACGCCGTAGTTTGTAATGCAGCAGAAACCTGAACCTGCGCTTCAACATTGGCGCTTACTTTAAAAACAACTGCACCAACAGGAATTACATCGCCCTCATTTACTAATACTTCTGTAACTCTTCCTGTAACAGTCGAAGGGACTTCAATAGTAGCTTTATCGGTTTCGAGTTCCAGAACTGACTGGTCAATTTCAACAGTACCGCCCACTGCGACAAGTATTTTAATTATGGTTGCAGTGGTAATATTTTCGCCCAGTTCCGGGAGTAAAAAGTCCTGTTCAGTCGGCACGGTTGCTGTTTTTTGGGGAACATCAACCGAACCAGCATTTAGTTCAGCAACCGGTTCAATAACCGGAGTTGTTCCCGCCGAAGCTGAAACTGCGTTTTGAGCAATAACTTCAGTAAATTCCACACTGAAGATCACTTGTCCGATGGTAACAACATCACCATCTTTTATTTTTATTTCAATTATTTTACCACTAACATCCGAAGGTACTTCAATGGTTGCCTTGTCCGTTTCGAGTTCCAAAACAGGTTGATCGAGCTCAATTGTATCACCTGCTTTTACTAAAACCTTGATCACAGTGGCTGAACTTATATTTTCACCTAATTCGGGTATTTTAAAATCTTTCATTTGTCGAATTTTTATTTAATTAATTGCAGGACGCGAACAAACGTAAATCTTCACAAATATTACATTTATAAACCTTATATACAGACATTTATATAAAAGAATAAATCTCGGATTCAGTTGCATTCAATAATACTTCAATTAAGAAATCATTGGGTTCAACTTATCAACATTAATATCTTGTTCTTTCATCGCTTTTTTCAAATCGGACAACTTGTATTTTCCATCTTTATACAAGGCATACAAAGCGGCAACAACAATATGTTTGGCATCCATTTCGAAAAAGTCACGCAATCCGGTGCGGCCTTCACTGCGGCCAAAACCATCAGTTCCTAATGAATGTAACCTGTTAGGAAGCCATTTGGCAATTGAGTCGGGCAATGTTTTTACATAATCTGAAGCTGCCACAATCACACCCTGATTATCAATCACTGTCGAAACATAAGGAATTTTCTCTTTATCGGGATGAAGCAGATTGTGCCTTTCCACATCCAAAGCTTCGCGTCTTAATTCTTTATAGCTTGTTACACTGTAAACATTGGCCGAAATACCATACTTATCTTCAAGAATTTCTGCGGCTTTCAACGCTTCGTTCATAATGGTTCCGCTACCAAGCAGATTGGCTACAAGTCCGGATGAATTATTGTTTCCGCTTTTGAAACAATACATTCCTTTGAGAATTCCTTCTTTCACACCTTCGGGCATTGCCGGCATAGCGTAATTCTCATTCATAATGGTGATATAGTAAAATACCTTTTCCTGCTCTTCGTACATACGACGAATGCCATCGCGGATAATCACCGCCAATTCATAAGCGAAAGCAGGATCGTAAGTCACCAGATTAGGGACAGGATATGCCAGTAAATGACTGTTGCCATCCTGATGCTGAAGACCTTCACCGGCAAGCGTAGTACGTCCGGCAGTTCCCCCTACCAAAAAACCTTTGGCAGCCATATCGGCAGCAGCCCAAACCAAATCCCCGATACGCTGAAAACCGAACATGGAATAATATACGAAGAAAGGCATCATGTTCAACCCATGGGTTGCATAGGCTGTTCCCGCACCGATAAACGATGACATGGCGCCGGCTTCGGTTATACCTTCTTCAAGTATCTGACCGTTTTGCGCTTCTTTATAATACAATAATAGCTCTTTATCAACAGGTTCATACAACTGGCCTACATGCGAATAAATTCCTAATTGACGAAACAGTGCTTCCATACCAAAAGTACGGGCCTCGTCGGGGACAATAGGCACAATCAGTTTGCCGATTTCTTTGTCTTTTAATAGCTTCGATAATATTCTGACGAAAGCCATGGTCGTAGAAAGTTCCCTGCCTTCCGAACCTAAATAAAATTCGCTGAAAACTTCTTCCGGTGGGGTTTTAATCGGACGTACATCCACTCTGCGTTCGGGGACATAACCACCAAGTTCCTCCCTGCGTTTTTTTAAATATTGCATCTCGGGCGAATCTTCAGGAAGTTTATAAAACGGCGCTTTGGCTACATCATCGTCCGAAATGGGAATACCAAATCTCGTTCTGAATTCTTTCAATTCATCTTCGTTTAGTTTTTTCTGTTGATGGGTAATATTTTTACCTTCACCGCTTTCACCCAAACCGTAACCTTTTATCGTATTGGCAAGGATAACGGTAGGTTGACCTTTGTGATGCACTGCCGCATTGTAGGCAGCAAATACTTTTTCGGGATCGTGACCACCACGTTTCATCTTTCTTATTTGTTCGTCGGACAAATGGCTTACCATCTCAAGCAATTCGGGATCGGTACCAAAAAACTCTTTACGAACATAATCGCCCGAAGCAATGGAGAACTTCTGCGACTGCCCATCAACCACTTCGCCCATACGTTTAACGAGTTTACCCTTATTGTCATTTTCAATCATTTCATCCCATTCGCCCCCCCACAGCACTTTAATCACATTCCATCCGGCTCCTCTGAAAACAGCTTCCAACTCCTGCACAATTTTTCCATTTCCACGCACCGGCCCATCGAGTCGTTGTAAATTACAGTTGATTACAAATATCAGGTTATCTAATTTTTCACGTGCAGCTAAGGTAATTGCACCCAAAGCTTCCGGCTCATCCGTTTCGCCATCACCAAGGAAAGCCCATACTTTTTGATGCGAAGTAACTTTCAATCCACGGTCTTCGAGATAGCGGTTGAAACGTGCCTGATAAATTGACATAATCGGCCCTAAACCCATCGAAACAGTCGGGAATTCCCAGAAATCAGGCATCAACCAGGGATGTGGATAAGACGAAAGTCCGCCACGGGGATCTAATTCTCGACGATAATTTTTCAATTGTTCGGCTGTCAGGCGGCCTTCGAGAAAAGCACGCGCATAAATACCCGGAGCAGCATGTCCCTGGAAATAAATTAAATCGCCATCATGCCCTTCGCCTTTACCTTTAAAAAAATGATTAAAAGCTACTTCGAGCAGGGTAGCCACCGAGGCATAAGTAGAGATATGTCCACCGATACCGTGTTCATTTTTATTTGCTTTAACAACCATGGCCATGGCGTTCCAGCGAATTACACTTTTTATCAGACGTTCAATTTCACGATTTCCCGGGTAAGGAGGTTGTTTGGCACGCGAAATTGTGTTAATGTAGGGTGTGTTGGCCGTAAAAGGCAACTCAACACCTGCCTTGTGGGCACGTACTTGCAACTGTCGAAGCAGTTCGACGACGCGATCCGGTCCCCATTGTTGTAAAACATAGTCAAGCGAGTAAAACCACTCCTCATTTTCAAGTTCTTCAATATCTTTTGGAATTATTTTATTTGAATTCATTTAAATAAAAATTTTGATTTGTATGATATTAAACAAAAATTCAACTGTTTAGTTTAAATAATTACAAATTCAAAAGAATTCTTTATAAGACAAACCAGTATTCATATATCTTATAATTCAGCATTTTGTCAGAAAACTTATGGTTAAGAAGATGAACCGTTGAAATATATTTTGATTTTTTTAACGACGGAAGGTCGTCATTTAGTCATTTACGGGTATGAATAAAATTGTGAACGCGAATATCGGGAATGTGAAGTTTGAGTGTGCTCCGAAAAGTCAATCTACTCTTGAATCGAAGAGATTTTTCGTTTATTATTGAAATGATTATCCGTTTCATTATCATCTGATTAATCGACGCTCAACGAACGAATGATTTGATTTGCTTAAAGCATTCGTGTTTAATTGTATAACCGGCAATGTATGCTGGCAAACAAAAAAATAACAGGAATATATTTGTATTGTACAAAAAAAACAGTATCTTTGTACCCACAAATATCGCGGAGTGGAGCAGTGGTAGCTCGTTGGGCTCATAACCCAAAGGTCGTTCGTTCGAGTCGAGCCTCCGCAACACAAGAGAGGAAGTGAGTTTAATCATTTCCTCTCTTTTTTAATTCGAAAGTTTGCAAAAGTTTGTAACTCCCTCTTCATTTAGGAGAAGGCTTAGTTCATTCTGCTCAATATCCGCCAAATGGAGGACATTCGTTCGAGTTGAGCCTCCGCAATAAAGAAAAATGCACTCATGATTAATCATGAGTGTTTTTTATACAAATAAACCTGATTGAAATAAATAAATTTTTTCTTTTCATTTGAAACTCTGTTTCTTTCAATTTTATGTTTATAATAAAAAAAATGCTATATTTGCACCTCGTTTGAAAAAATTGAAATAATTAATGTTTTATCTTTAAATAAAATTTTCCATGCAAAACAAAGGACTTATCAAGATTTTTGCAGTAGCACTCACTTTGGTGTGTTTGTTTTACCTGTCCTTTACTGTTGTTACCGGTACCTATAATAAAAAAGCGAAAGACTACGCAGCAGGGGACAAAATGAAAGAGTACCTATATCTGGACTCTGTAGCTAATGAGAAAGTGTGGTTGGGTTACACATTGAAAGAATGCCGCGAAAAGGAAATCAACCTTGGACTCGACCTCAAAGGCGGTATGAATGTAACACTCGAAGTTTCGGTACCCGATGTGATTCGCTCGTTATCAGGTTACAACACGACGCCTAATTTTAACCAGGCATTAAGTATTGCTTCTGAACGCCAGAAGACCAACAGCCAGAAACAATATCTTGATTTGTTTGTAGAAGCATACAAAGAGTTAGACCCCAATGCAAAACTATCGACGGTTTTCAGCACTTTCGAGTTGAAAGATAAAATTTCACTAAACACATCAAACGAAGATGTTGTGAAAGTATTGAGAAACCAAATTGATGGAGCCATCAGCAATTCATTCAACGTATTGCGTACCCGTATCGACCGCTTTGGCGTAGTGCAACCAAATATACAGAGGGATAACAACAATACAGGCCGTATCCTGATTGAACTTCCGGGCATCAAAGAACCTGAGCGTGTTCGTAAATTATTGCAAGGTTCGGCTAATCTTGAATTTTGGGAAACTTATGAACTTTCGGAAATTATCAATAACATAAGCGAAGCTAACCGCGTGTTGGGTGAAATGAATCTGGCAAGTACAAGCACTGGAGTACAAGCGGATACCACTCAGATTGCTGCAACAACAGCAACCGAAACTCCGGTAAAACCAAAATCGAACATTGACAGCCTGAAAGCGGCGTTAGGTAAAAAAGTCGAATCGAAAACCGATTCGACCAAAATGCAACAAGAATGGATCAAAGAAAACCCGTTAATCTCTATTTTGCAACTTCCAGTTAGTGGCGGTCAGGTAAGTCGCGGCCCAGTTGTAGGTATGGCTCACAGTAAAGACACAGCCAAGATCAACGAGTATTTTGCCATGAAACAGGTAAAAGATGTCCTTCCCCCCGATTTAGGACTTCGCTGGACTGTAAAAGCCATTGACAACAGAGATGAAATCTTCCAGTTAATTGCCATCAGATATACTAACCGTGAAAAACGGGCGCCACTTGCCGGCGATGTAATTACCGATGCGCGTGCCGACTTTAGTCAAACCTCGGCTTACGCCAATGTAAGCATGAGCATGGATCAGGAAGGCTCGAAAACATGGGCTCGTATGACCAAAGAAAATATAGGCAAATCAATCGCTATTGCCTTGGATGGTTATATCTATTCATTCCCAACCGTAAACGGTGAAATCACCGGTGGGAACTCACAAATTACCGGTAACTTTACCGTAGAGGAAGCCAAGGACTTGGCCAATACGCTGAACTCGGGTAAAATGCCTGCGCCTGCACGTATTATACAGGAAGATGTTGTAGGTCCTTCGCTAGGGCAGGAAGCTATCACCAACGGTTTATGGTCGTTTGTCATCGCCTTTATCTTTGTACTGGCCTATATGATTATGTACTATGGACGGATTCCCGGATTGATTGCCGACATTGCATTATTTGTCAACGTATTCTTCCTGATGGGTATTTTAGCATCCTTCCAGGCGGTACTCACGCTTCCAGGTATAGCGGGTATCGTGCTTACCTTGGGTATGGCGGTGGATGGAAACGTGTTGATTTATGAGCGTATCAGGGAGGAGCTGATCAAAGGTAAAACCATGAAAAGAGCCATTCAGGATGGCTTTAACAATGCTATTTCAGCCATTATCGATGCCAACGTTACCACATTGATTGCAGGTATTGTTTTAGCTGTATTTGGGACGGGACCGATTCTCGGATTTGCTACCACCTTGATTATTGGTATCATTACTTCGTTCATCACTTCGGTATTCTTAACGCGTATGATGTTGGAAATGTATGCCAATAGAGAAAAAGCGAAAGAATTACCTTTTACTACAAAAGCAACAGAAACCTGGTTCCAGAACACTAAAATTGATTTTATCGGAAAACGAAAAACATGGTATATCGTTTCGGGTATTGCGATTGTAATAAGTTTAGGTTCATTAGCAACGCGCGGATTAAGCTACGGTATTGACTTTAGCGGCGGACGCAACTATATAGTACGTTTTGATGAACCGGTGAAACCGGATGATGTCCGCAACATGCTTGAAGGACAGTTTGAAGGTTCAAGCGTTTCGGTAATCAGTATTGGTAATGAAAATCAGGTTCGTATTTCGACAAAATATAAAATCGATGATAATTCTGAAACTGTAGGCGGCGAAATTGAAGGAAAACTTTATACAGGATTAAAGCCCCTGTTGAAAAACACAGTAACAGAAGAAGCCTTTGTAAAGGATTATATCAAGAGTTCGCAAAAAGTGGGACCTACCATTGCCGACGATATTAGAACCAGCGCTATCTGGGCGGTTATTATTGCTTTATTTTGTATTGCATTGTATATTCTTATCCGTTTCAGCGACATTGCTTTCTCCATCGGCGCCTTGGCGTCACTTTTCCACGATGTGATTATCATCATGGGCGCTTATTCGCTTTTATACAGTATTATGCCATTCTCAATGGAAATGGATCAATCGTTTATAGCGGCCATCCTGACTTATGTCGGGTTCTCGGTGAACGATACGGTCGTCATATTCGACCGTATCCGCGAAAACGTGGGCTTGTATCCGAAACGAAAAAGAGAGGACATCATGAATGAATCGTTGAACGAAACCCTGAGCCGTACATTTAGCACATCGATGAGTGTATTTGTAGTATTGTTGGCCATCTTTATTTGGGGTGGTGAAACCATTCGCGGATTTATTTTTGCCTTGTTGATTGGCACTGTTTTAGGAATTTACTCAACGCTGTTTGTTGCGGTACCTCTTGCTCATGATTTAGTGATTAAGAAAAACAAGAAAAAAGAGCTTAAAGCAGAAAAAGTTGTTCCTGCAAAAAAATAATTCTTAGATTCGTTTTATAAAAGCCCTGAAAAGCCTTACTGATGAAATATCGGTAAGGCTTTTTCTTTTGGAGTGCCGTGTATGATAAGAAAAACCGTTATGGGGGCTGGCAGTTACCAACCAATGTCTGTCAGGATTGATGATACTTTATCAACATAAATACTCATTTGTTAGCGTCTTGGTTCTTTTGTTTTGACTCCGGGCAAATTTATTGAACTATTTTCTGATTGCGGTATTCTTTCGGAGTTAAATGATATTTCTTGGCAAACTCACGATAAAAATAAGCCTTATTATTGAAACCGCATGCGTACATAATTTCCAGAACTGTTTTATTAGTTGTTTTTAATAATTTTTCAGCCTGTTTCAACCGAATGGAACGTATATACTCCGTCGGGGTTTGTCCCATGATTTCTTTTATTTTACGGTAAAGTTGCATTTTGCTGAGGGCAGTTTCACTCGCAATAAACTCGAGTGAAAGTGCTTCATTATCGATTTGATCATAAATTATGGTTGTAATCCGCACCAACAATTCTTTGTCTTCTTTCCGAACCAGTTTACCTTCCAACTGATCAACCGCGAAGTAAGGCGACTCGTTGTAATCGAGTACTGCTTTGTTGCGATGTAGTAAACTTTCGATGATGGCGTCAAGATGTCGCGGATGAAACGGCTTACTCAAGTAAGCATCAGCTCCTACTTCAAGTCCTTCAATCTGACTTTCGATGGAACTTTTCGACGATAATAAAATAATCGGAATGTGTCGTGTAAGTTCCTGCTCCTTCATGATTTTCACAAACTCAACACCGTTCATTACGGGCATAATAATGTCCGAAACAATGATAAGTGGTATGCGTAGTTTCATTACTTCGATAGCTTCCTGTCCATTGGCAGCCTCTGCAATCTCGTATCTGTCGCTTAAAAAATCATTCAGCAATTGTCGAATCTCCTTGTCGTCGTCAATAATCAGAATTAATCCTTCTTTTTCATTATCAGGGATTAAAATCCGATCTTTTTTCTCGGCAGAAATGGTTTCGGTTATTTTCATTTTCTGGTTTTTAATAACCGACGATTCATTGTTGTTCTGACTAACGGATTCATCCAACTCCTGTTCGGGCAGGCTGACTACAAACGAGGTAAACGTTTCCCCATCGCTCTCCACGTCAATACTTCCCTGCAAAACTTCCACAATGTTTTTACACAAAGCCAACCCGATCCCATTGCGGGTCTCCAATCCTTTGGAAACTTGTTTCTCGAATCTATCCAACACTTCGAACCGATCGAAAATACTTTCCCTGTAGGCTGATTTTATACCTACACCGGTATTGGTTACCTTTATGAATAGTAGATTATTCACAATTTCAACCAGCACTTCTATGTTTTCATCCTGTGGAGTATATTTAACGGCATTCGAAATGAGATTAAATACAATTTTTTCGATACTGTCTCGATCGGTCTGCCAAACAATATTCTCAGGCATAAATGAAAGTTTAAAATTAACCCTTTTTTGTTCCAGCACATCGAGAAAGTTATCCATTACAAATTTCACCAATTCAGGAATGTCCACCCGTTCAATTTCCAATCGCAGATGACCTGTTTCAGCTTTACGGAAATCGATCAGTTGTTGAATAAGCGTTTGCATGCGCTCGGAATTGGATTTGATAATGTTGATGTACTTTCGCATAAAATTATCAGTAGCATACGTTCTGAGTAATTGTTCACATGGCCCGTAAATTAGTGTGAGCGAGTTCGAAAACTCATGGGCAATATTGGTGAAAAAACGTAATTTAGCCTGATGAATTTCTTCCATTTTCTGTTTTTCGAGTTCTTTCATTCGTATGTTATTCCGTATGGTAAACTGATAGTTCAGAAAACGCTGTATGCCGAACAATATTAATGCGAACAAAATGAAATAACAGATAAAAGCGATGTTACTTGCCCACCAGGGAGGCTGCATTCTGATGGGCATTAAAAAATATTGTTCGCTCCAAATTTTATCAGCGTTACTGCATCGTACTTTTAATACGTAATCGCCTTTGGGTAAATTGGTAAATACGATGGTATTCGAAGTTCCAAGCTGTATCCAGTCTTTCTGATAACCTTCGAGTAAATATGAAATTTCGCATTTCGACCCGGACAAATAATCGAGCGGAATAAAACGGAAACTGAAGGATTTGTTTTTGTACGATAAAACAAGCTTCTCGTTTTTATCACCGGGAGTTAAATAATCCGAAAGATTGGTCTCTGTATTATCCACATAAAAAGCATCGAGCAACAGCGACGGCATATAGCTGCTGTGTGTAATTTCGAGCGGATTAAACACGTTGAAGCCACTTATTCCTCCAAAATAAAATTTCTGCGAATAAGGACTTAGATAAAAAGCTCCGTCAGAAAATTCATTGTTTTGCAACCCATCCTTTTTGAAGTAAGATACGATCCGGTACTTTTTTTTATCATGTATCAGTTTCGCAATACCCTTGTTGGTACTTAGCCAGAGATTATGTTCCTTATCTTCCAGTATGCCATGAATGGTATTATTGGGCATTCCTTCTTTTTCGGTGAAGCGGACAAAAACAGGTTTCCCTTTTTCAAATCTCAGCAGTTTATTCAGGCCCATGCTGGTTCCCGCCCACAAAAAACCATGCTTGTCTTTGTACAGGCAAAGCACATCGTCACTGCTGATAAATTCCTGATTATCGACGGAGAAACGAAAAGTCTGAAATTGTTCCGTGCGCATATCGAAGCGGTTCAGTCCGCCTCCACGTGTTGCAATCCACAGATAGCTGGCATCGTCCCTGATGATGGAATAAACAATATTATTACTGAGCGACGAAGGTTGGTCGCTCCGAAATATGTATTGTTTGAAGGTTTTAATAGAATATGGTTTAGTACTGCGGTCGATTTCCAGTTTATACATTCCGTAACCACTTGTTCCTACCCAAAGAATGTTTTGTTCGGTCGGTAAAATGGAATAGACCGACGAGAGATTTACCTTTCGTTGCGAACTATCGTTCACGAATAATGTGTGAATCTTTTTTGATTGTGTATCGTAGTAATTGATGCCACGCCCATCCGTTCCAATCCAGTATTCGTTTCCTTGTCCCTGACTGATGGTAAAAACCGAATTGCTTAACAATCCGTCGGCTATAGTTAAGTTTTGACCTGTGGCCAACTCTCTCTTATCGCCAACAGAATTAAAAGTATAGATACCGCTTCCTTTTGTTCCCACCCAAAGCAAACCGTTCTTATCTTCGAAAAAAGTACGGACAGCGCTTTGTCCGAAAGAACTAATATTTTCCGCAGAATAAGCATGAAAATTTTCACGCGATGGCGATAATTGCCATACACCTTGCATGTCGGTGCCTACCCACACGATTTGCTGCGAACCTGAATAAAGTGACAGAACTGATATGTATGGCAAAACAGATTCAACCTGTTGTGTCTTCAAATCGAACCGGAATAATCCACTGCCTGTTCCCCAAAGCTGAAAACCATCCATAAAAGCTATAGCCCGTATTATACCGGTTTTTGGAGTTTTGAATGAATAATTTTTCAATACTCCTTCTGAAATGTTATACGAAAATATTTTCCCGTCGGGAGTTTGAAGCCAGATTTCGTTGTGCTTATCATAAAAAACGGATTCGATATTCGTCAAATGTTGAAAACACACTATATTTTCAACTTTAGCAAGTTCAGCATTTCCTTTTTTGAAAACGATTTTAAACAAGGTTTTTTCTTCAGTAAATAACCAAAGATTGTCATCGAGGTCAAAGAATATTTTCTTTATTTTAAAATTTTTAGCTGTATTCAGTTGGACAAACTGATGTTTTTTTTCGTGAAAGAAAAATACTCCCTGTCCGTAAATGGCAGCAAAGATACGGTTTGAACTGTTTTTGGCGATTAAAAATGAATGTTCGTTGTAAACGGATTGAGTGGGGGTATCTGTAAAGAAACGCTCAAAAGTTTTTTTTTGCATATTCAGCCGGTTAATCCCCAAATCGGTAGCAATCCATTGAATATTTTTTTGTTCTTCAATAATGTCACGGATAATATTGTTGCTTATGCTCTGCGAATTCCCGGGATCGGGTTTAAAAACCTTGAATTCTCGTCCATTGTAAACATTTAATCCATCCCACGAGCCAAACCACATCAATCCGTTGGAGTCTTGATAAATGGTATTAATGGAGCTATTTGAAAGCCCGTCACTATTCGTCAGATTTCCTATATCGTAATTTTTTGCCGACAAAGAAACCGACAAAAAGAGCATGAAAAGCAACAGTATTTTTTTCATCTGAAATGTATTTTGTTTAATGGATATGCAAATATACAATAAATTGAATCCGGTAAAGTAATGAGCAGGTATCTTATTTCATCAAAACAGTATTGTAACGCCAAAACGAAAGATTCGTGTACTCATTTGTAAAAATAAGATACCCTAACCTCAATTTATAGTGTCTATTTTTGTCTCCGAGAAATTCTTAAATCAAAAAATATTATGGATATCGCCAAACGCTCAGAAAATAATCCATTGTTACGTCCAGCTGATTTGAAAGCAGGAATCAATGGAATGGAAATAACCTGTCTGCTCAATCCCGGGGTTTTCAGACTTAACGGAAAAACATGGCTGTTGCTTCGTGTTGCCGAACGTCCTACCCAAATGGAAGGAAAAATAAGTTTCCCTGTATATAATGCAGAAGGAAAAATCGAAGTCCTCAGCTTTGATAAAAACGACCCTCAGTTGGATGCTTCTGATCCACGCGTAATAAAATACAAAGGACAAAACTACCTGACCACTTTATCGTATCTTCGCCTGGTATGCAGCGACGATGATATTCATTTTTATGAAGATACTGCTTATCCCCCTGTTTTCGGAGAAGGGGAATTAGAAACATTCGGCATTGAAGATTGCCGTGTGGCAACCATGGAAGATGGATTCTATCTTTCCTTTACCGAAGTTTCACCGGTTGCCGTGGGTGTAGGACTTATTTCAACATCCGATTTTCAGAATTTCAACCGTAAAGGAATGATTTTCCCTCCTCACAATAAGGATTGTGCTCTTTTCGAAGAAAAACTAAACGGCATGTATTACGCATTGCACCGTCCAAGCAGCCCCGAGCTGGGAGGAAACTATATTTGGCTTGCACAATCGCCCGACCGTATTCATTGGGGAAACCACAAATGTGTAGCTCTAACCCGCGAAGGAAGTTGGGACTCGGCACGTGTGGGAGCCGGCGGCGCACCTATTAAAACATCCGAAGGATGGTTGGAAATATATCACGGGGCAAACAAAGATCACCGATATTGCCTGGGCGCCTTGTTGCTTGATTTGAATGATCCTTCGAAAGTATTGGCCCGCAGCGAACAACCCATTATGGAACCGATAGCGGAATACGAACAAACCGGATTTTTCGGCAATGTGGTGTTTACCAACGGACATTATGTGGACGGCAATACAATTAAAATATTTTATGGCGCCAGCGACGAAGTGATTTGCAGCGCCAACTTTTCGATTACCGAAATCCTAAATTCTTTAAAAAAATAATAATGGCAAAGAACTTGGCAGGAGAACTAGCATTCTTCAAATCGCAACCGCTTAACATACGGACACTCTTAATTACCAATATGTTGTACGCATTAATATTACCTATCATCGAAATTTTTGTGGGGGCTTATATCATGCGCAACACTGGAAATCCTTCTTACGTTGCTATTTATCAATTGTGCATGTATATTGGCGTTGTCAGTACTGCACTTTTAAACGGCGCTTTATTGAAGATGTTTAAAGTAAACCTACTGTATAGTTTTGGCATCATCCTGACGGCTGTTTCGTTGATGGTTATGATGTTTGTTCATTCGCTGGGAATTGTGGAGCTGGGAATTGCCGGTTTTGCGTTGGGTGCTTCCACCGGATTTTTCTGGACCAATCGTTATTTACTTACCCTGAATTCGACTAACGATGCAAATCGCAATTATTTTTTCGGATTAGAATCATTCTTCTTTTCGCTTTGGAGTATTATCGTTCCTCTTGTCGTAGGTGCATTTTTAGCAACCATTGATGGTAAAATGTTTTTTGGCCATACTGTGAATATTAATATGGGTTACCAATTCATAACCGTAGTGGTTTTTGTTATCGCTATCGGAGCTTGTATCGTATTATCAAAAGGGAAATTTGCCAATCCTGTTCAGAAAAAGTTTATCTATTTTAAATTCCATGTTTTGTGGCAAAAATTACTGGTATTAGCTAGTTTAAAAGGCATGATACAAGGATTCTTGGTTACTGCACCAGCTATCCTGGTTATGCGTATGGTGGGAAATGAAGGTTCGCTCGGACTGATTCAGGGAATCGGAGGAGCTGCTACCGCCATATTGGTTTACGTGCTCGGAAGGGTAGCCAAGCCGCAACACCGTATGTATATTTTTGGCTTCGGATTAATCGTTTTCTTCATTGGAACGTTAGTTAACGGGGTGTTATTTTCGGCATTGGGTGTAATTATATTTGTGCTTTGTAAAGTTTTGTTTCAGCCTTTACACGATTTGGCTTATTTCCCAACGATGATGAAAACCATCGATGCTGTTTCGACTATCGAAAAACGCAATGAATACACCTACATCATGAGCCACGAAATCGGTTTGTTTGTGGGACGCGCCATTGGAATGATTTTGTTTATTTCACTTGCTTATTTTATTTCTGAAGATTTTGCGCTGAAATACGCGTTGATAATCGTAGGAGCTTTGCAACTAATTTCATTGCCTTTGGCAAAACATATCATTAAAGAGATTGACACGAAATACAAATCTATTTAATAATGAATATTAAATAATTCTTATTTGTTTTTGATGATAGATAGATTAAAATTATTTTAGGGAAATGAAAAACTATAAATCAACTTTTCTTATACTTCTTACTGCCGTAATATTGGTGTCGTGCAGTGGAAATGATAATTACGGAAAGCCAGTTGAGCAAACGGCTATTCAGCGTATAGAATTAATGCCCAATGCTCCATCTCCTTACAGAATTATAGATTGGAAGCAAAAAGCAAGAGATTACGACGCCTATGCTTTCGATTTTAATCCCGCCATGTCTGCCGGCAGCATGATTTGGTTGGATAATAGTCAGCGAAACATTTCTCAAATTACATTCGGACTTTACACTGCCATCAACGATTGCCGCCAGGGTCCAAAAAACAACAACGGTGAGTTTCACGAAAGCCTGAATTCTCTTTCCGCAATTCTGGGAGCTGGATTAATGGGCATAGACAAAACTCATCAAAACGGGTACAACTACGTAAAGATGATTCAGAATTATTTCAACTCAGCAAATGGATGGAACATTATGATGAACAACACTTGTCCGGAAGTTGCCTCGTTGGGCGGTGGTTATGGCCGCGACTGGTGGTACGATGTACTACCCAATGTATTGTTCTACGCCATTTCGGATGTTTTTCCCAATGTTGAAAATGCTGATAACATCCAGCGCAGCATTGCCGAACAGTTTTGCAAAGCCGATTCGGTTCTGAATGGAAATTACGATTATTCATATTTCGATTACAGACAAATGAAAGGTATGGTAAATCATATTCCATATCAGCAGGATGCTGCCGGTGGTCATGGTTATGTGCTTTATGCCGCTTATCAGAAATACAAAGATGCCCGCTATCTGGCTCATGCCAAATCGGCTATTGCTGCATTAGATAATCAGGAAGAAAGTCGTTTTTACGAAATTTTGCTTCCTATGGGAATCTACACGGCTGCCCGATTAAATGCCGAGCAAGGGACAAACTACGATGTGGAAAAAATGATCAACTGGATATTCGATGGATGTAAAAATCCCGATGGTCGAAACGGCTGGGGTGTGATTGTCGGCAAATGGGGAGAATATGATGTAAGCGGGTTACAAGGCAGCATAACCGATGGTGGTGGATATGCTTTCCTGATGAACAGTATGAAAATGGCCTGGCCGTTGGTACCTATGGTGAAATACGAACCACGCTTTGCACGTGCCATCGGAAAATGGATGCTGAACAATGTAAATGCTTCCCGACTGTTTTTCCCGAACGAAATTGCCGACAAGAATCAATGGCTGCCCGAAATGAAAAACTACACCAACTCGGTTGTTGCTTACGAAGGATTACGTTATGAAGACTGCTACAACAAACCTGAACTCAAAGGCGTACATCCGGTTGCATTGGGCGACGGTCCGAACTGGAATCCCAATAATCCTAAAGAAAGCATGTTTAGTTTGTACAGCACATCTCCTGTAGGAATAATGGGAGCCATTGTGGATACGACTGATGTGCAAATGATTTTGCGGTTGAACTGTAACGTTACTGATTTTTATTCAGCCCGAGCTTACCCTACTTATCTGTTCTATAATCCTTTTACCGAAAATAAAGCAGTAACTTATCATCCGACGGGAAAAGTAGATGTTTTTGATATTATTTCAAAAAAATACTTAGCTAAAGACATTGATACCGATACCAAAATTACAATTCCGGCTAATGCAGCTTGTGTGTTGGTTGAACTTCCGGCTGGAACACGCATAGAACGAAAAAACAATTCGTTGAATGCCAATGGAAATACAATTGCCTTTCAATAATCAGAATTTTTATATCAACAAAAAATGAAAAAAACACTATTTATTTTATTACTAAGTTTAATCGTTATAGCTTCACAGGCTCAGGCCCTTATCGATGTGAAGGGTGTGGTAAAAGATGCTGTATCAGGCGAAGAACTCATAGGGGTTAATATCCTTGTTGAGGGAACTCATGCCGGAACAGTAACAGGTATCAATGGTGATTTCAGCATTTCCACCCCTCAAAACGGAACCATCAGAATTTCGTATATAGGTTACAAATCACAGGAAATAAGATTAACTGGAGAAAATTTTCTTACAATCAAGTTAGAACCGGACGCCCAAATTATTGACGAAGTGGTCGTTGTAGGTTATTCTGTTCAGAAAAAACGTGATGTGTTGGGTTCTGTCAGTAAGGTAGATGGAACCGACATCAGCAAAATTCCCGTCGCATCTACACAACAGGCACTCCAGGGCCGTGTGGCGGGAGTAAATGTTTCCACACAAACCGGTGCACCCGGTGCGCCCGTTTCGGTTCGTATACGTGGTGTAAATTCCATGAGTCTGAGTAATGAACCGTTGTATATCGTGGACGGGATTCCCGTAGAAGGCGCTTTGAACAATATCTCGCCTAACGAAATTGAAAGCATGTCGATATTGAAGGATGCTTCATCGGCAGCTATTTATGGTTCGCGCGCTACCAACGGTGTTGTGCTCATTACTACCAAAAGCGGTAAATCAGGTGATTCAAAAATATCTTACAACACACAACTGGGTTTTCAGCAACATGGTCGTCTGACCAAAATGGCAAGCACCGATCAGTACATTAGTCTTTACAACGAGGCAGCTACCGCCGACAATGCTACTTCGGTAGTTCAACGTGCTTTGATTGAAAACGCATGGGTGAAGGATTTCCCGAATGTAAATCATTTGGAAGAAATTTTCCGTACCGCTCCTTTTCAGTCGCATGAATTGTCCATAAGCGGAGGAACAGAAAAAACTCAGTATCTTGTTGCCGGAACTATTTACAAGCAGGATGGCATTATCAACAACACTAATTATAACCGTACAAGTTTGCGTTCAAACATCAATTCTCAGGTAAAGAAATGGCTGAAAGTAGGATTAAATGTAAGTGGGGGCATTTCAAACAACCGGTTGGTTTCCAGTTCGGGCGATGGGTATGCAGGTGAAGGCGGTAGTGTAGTTCGTTATGCTTTATATCGTAATCCGGCCATTCCGGTTCGCAATTCATTGGGTGAATTTATTGATTTACCTTCGGAATATTACGGAAATTCCGTCTATAATTCTTTTTTTGGCGATGGTTATAATCCTGTAGGACTGACTGAAAACACCGACCGTACCAAGAAGATTAAAAGCTTGTTGACTACCGGAAATGTCCTCATTTCTTTACCCGCCAATCTGATGCTGAAAACAACAGCAGGTCTGGATTATAACAATACCGAATTACGTGAATACAATAAAACCTGGGGTACGGCTAATCGTATCAATGGGACAAACGGACTTTCCGCTTCAATAGTTAATACTGTGAATTGGAGTGTAAACAGCACGTTGAGTCATAATATTGTTTTCGCTGAAAATCATAATCTGAATTCTATGATTGGAGCTGAAGCCATTAAAAATTCCGGTAGCGGGATGTATGGGAGCGAAAGTGAATTTCTGAATACTGACCCCGATTTTTTGTTTCTTGGCTTAGGTAGCAGCAAAACCAATATAAGTCAGTCTGTTTGGGAATCGACGCTTGTTTCTTTCTTTGCCAACGTAAATTACAATTTCAATCAGAAATATTACTTATCGGGTATCCTTCGTCGCGATGGTTCTTCCCGTTTTAGCACCAGAAATAAATGGGGTACTTTTTACTCCGTTTCAGGAGGATGGAATATGGAAACCGAAGATTTCATGCAGAACGTGAAAGCCATCAACAAGTTGAAACTACGTGCCGGTTACGGTTCTATCGGCAATCAGAATATCCCTTTGTATGCTTACGCCGATCGTTATGGTTATAATTACTATTACACTTTCGGAGGTAACAGCTACAATGGTTTTGCACAGACTCAACTCGGAAATACCGAACTGAAATGGGAAACCAGCAATCAGTTTAACCTCGGCGCCGATTTTGAGTTTCTGAAAGGATCGCTCGGGATCACACTTGATTATTATTACAAGGTAACCCACGATATGCTTTTACCGGCATCGCTTCCGCCTTCAATCGGAAACGCATCGCCTCCGCAAATCAACAGTACAGGAAATGTATTGAACACAGGTATTGATCTGGAATTTTTCTACCGGAAAAATTACCGGGATGGTGGTTTCAATATAGCTTTGAACAGTGGATTCCTTCATAACGAAGTATTCAATCTGGATGTCCCTTATTTTGCGGGGCGTATCGACACCGGTGTGTATGCTACTCGAACTGAAAACGGTCACTCTATCGGTTCATTTTATCTCTACGAAATGGACGGAATTTTTCAGAACGATGTGGAAGTACTTACATCGGCTTATCAGGGAAACAATATCAAGCCTGGCGATGTGAAATATGTGGATCAAAATGGAGATAATGTGATCGATGCCAAAGACCGTACTTTCTTGGGCAGCGCCATTCCTACTTTTAATACAGGTCTGAATTTATCGGGAAACTATAAAAACTTTGACCTTTCATTGTTTTTTCAGGGCGCCTTCGGACAGAAAATATTCTCACAGGTTAATTTCGACATCGAAGGTTACTATCGCGGATTTAATGTTACCGAAAGATATTACAAGGAGCATTGGACGGGCGAAGGAACTTCGAATACACAGCCGCGTGCTTCGTGGACAGCCAAATCGAATAATGTAAAAGCTTCTTCGCGCTTTTTGGAAGATGGTTCTTATATGCGCCTCAAGAATCTGCAATTAGGATACACGGTTCCCAATACCAAGAAACTTAAAATTGAAAATTTGCGCTTCTATATTGCCGGAACCAACTTATTTACGCTGACCGGATATTCGGGTCTTGACCCTGAAATGACTGTAAGTACCAATTCAGCTTCAGAAGGCGATATGGCAAATGGTATCGACTGGGGAACTTATCCCGTGGCAATGAACTTAACTTTTGGGATGAACTTAACTTTCTAAAATTACAAGTATTATGAATAAAAAAATATATCTTTTTGCACTATCCATGATAGGATTATCATTCGCGTCGTGCGACGATTTTCTGAACACCGACCTGAAAGGGGAATATACTTCCGACAACTACTACACATCGGCCGAAAATGCAACAATGGCTGTAAACGGCATTTACAACTCTCTTTATGGAAATACCTTGTGGATTTTCGGAGATGTAGCTTCCGACGATGCTGTAAAAGGCGGAAATGCTGGTGATCAGGCTGATATTAATGGTATCAATGATTTTACAGCCAAATCGGATAACGGAGTTTTGAACACTTACTGGCAATCCGCTTACGAAACCATTTCGAGGGCTAATAATGCCATTACCAATATCCCCGGAATTACCATGGATGCTACGCTTCAAAACCGCTTGGTAGGCGAAGCTAAATTCCTTCGTGCATATTCCTATTTCAATCTGATCAACATTTTTGGTAAAATACCTTTGAAGTTACAACCGCAAAATTCTTCTGCAGCTATTTATGTAGAGCTAAGCGAAGTGAATGTGATTTATACCCAAATCGAGAAAGACCTGACTGATGCTATAGCTGTTTTACCCACAGATTACCCGCTCGAAAAAGGCAGAGTAACCAAAGGCGCTGCCTATGCTTTGCTGGCCAAAGCACAACTTTATCAGAAAAAATACACTGAAAGTCTTGCCAGCATTCAGTCATTGGAAGATTTGAATCAATACGATTTACTTGACAGTTACAGCGATTTGTTTAAAACCGGAGCCGAAAACAGTGTAGAAATAATTTTCGGATTGCGGTTTGTGAACAACACCGAAATTTCGTTAGGTAATAACCTAAATGTGTGGTTTGCTCCTTCGGCCGAGGGTGGATATTATTTCAATGCTCCGACACAGAATTACGTGGATGCATTTGTCGACAAGACAACTGATAATCAGGATGACCCAAGATTAGATGCGTCTATTGGTCGTGATGGAAAGCCATGGTTTAACAATGGTACTTTTTCTGCAGCATGGTCAGAAGCCACCGGTTATCTGGTAAAGAAATATAATGAAGATATGGTGGCTGGTGTCGCAAAAAGTCAGTCAACCATTCCGTATCACGCTATCCGGTATGCCGATATTTTGCTTATGAAAGCCGAAGCCATAAACGAGTTGGGCGGAGCCGATGCCATTTTCAAAGCAGCAACCGAAGTGAACCTTATCCGTTCGCGTGCCAGGCTGGCTCCTACAACAGCAACAACAACACAGACTGCTATGCGAACAGTAATTCGTAATGAACGACGCAAAGAACTCGGCTTTGAATTTCACAGGTTTTTCGATTTGATGCGTTGGGGAAAAGAAGCAGCAGAGGCGGCGCTCGGAACAGATTTGAAATGGAACGAACCTCGTTTTTATTTCCCGATTCCCCAAAGCGAACTGGATACTAATCAGGCATTACAATAAATTAACATATATATCATAATCAATTATTAAACACCAATTAAATTTAAATTATCATGAAAAAAATTATTTTTAAAAGTGCATTTATTGCATGTGTATCTTTAATCTTTTTGTCTTCAGCATTTACCGGCTGTAAGAAAGATGAAGTGGAACCAGCTGACACTACTAAGCTGACCGCTTTAATTGATTCTTGTCAGGAATTGTCAGATGCCGCTACAACGGACGATTATCCTCAGGCTGCCATCACTACTTTCAACACTATTTTGGCTACTGCAAAAGCTGCTGTTCTCAACACAGCCATTACTCAAACTGCCGTTGATAATCTGGTGATTCAGTTGAGAGAAGCTAAAGAAGTGTTTTTGGCGGCAGCTTACGATGCCATTCCTGCTTCTTCGTTAATTATGGGATTGAACTTTGATGAAGGAACCGGAACTCAACTCACAACTGCCGGAAAACCCTGGACAGCTGTATTGAAATCAGGCCCTTCTGAAATCTTCGGAACAGCTACAAATTTACCTACATTTAAAGATGGTAAAGTAGGAAAAGCGATGTATTTCAATAATGGTTCTCACCTTGAAATCAGTAATTATACTGCCAGTGATCTGATGGGTAAACAATTATCCATTTCGGTATGGGTAAATCCCGATTCCACAAGGGCTGGAAACTATATTATGTCCTATAATTATTGGAACTCATGGAAATTCCAGTTACAAGAACAAAATAAACCGTTCTTCACCATTCACACCAATGCTGATGGTTGGGTTGATGCTGATAACCAGGCTGATTTCTCTGCTCCAAACAAAGTATGGACACATCTGGTGGTAACATTGAATATGGATACCAAAATATTGACTTTTTATGTGAATGGCGTAAGTACCATGGAATGGACTGCAACAACGAAGCCGGGTTTAACAGGTACAGGAGCTTGGCAATATAAAAACACTTTACCTTTGATGATTGGTGCATGTACAACTTATGCCGAAGCTAAAGCTGAATGGAACTGGGCCTGGTCTGAAACTCCAAAAGCATGGGACAATTTTGTAGGTTCTATGGACGAACTGAAACTTTATAATATTGCTTTGACTGACGGTCAAGTAGCCAAATTATACAAAGAAGAAAGTAACTAAAGGTTGAACGTTGTTTTCACAGAAAAGGGGCTTGTCTTATTCATAAGTCAGGCCTCTTCTTTCTCCATTAAAAGTCAGAACCATGTTTAGTAACTCTTTAAGATATTGGTTGCTTGTTTTCTCAATGTCTGTTTACTTACAAGCGGAAGGGCAAACTGTGGCCCGAACATGGTGGAAAGAAACCGTTTTTTATCAGATTTATATGCCCTCGTTTCAAGATAGCAACAACGATGGCTTCAGTGATTTCAACGGAATGACATCCCGGCTCGATTATTTGCAATCGCTCGGTATAAAAGGCATTTGGCTGACTCCTTTTTTACAATCGCCCAAAGTCGATAATGGGTACGATGTGGCCGATTATTATCAGATTGATCCGACCTACGGAACGATGAATGATTTTCAGTACTTCCTGAACGAAGCTCACAAACGCGGCATAAAGGTCATTATGGACATGGTACTTAATCACACCTCCACTGATTGCCATTGGTTTCAGGAATCCCGAAAATCAAAAGACAATCCTTATCGCAACTATTATATTTGGAAAAACGAGCCCAACAACTGGGAATCATTTTTTGGTGGTGGGGCATGGCAATTAGATACGCTTACCAATCAATATTATCTGCATAAATTTGCTGTACGAATGGCCGACCTCAACTGGACCAATCCGTCAGTTGTAAAAGAAGTACAAAAGGTGCTTCGGTTTTGGCTCGATCTGGGCATTGATGGCTTTCGTTTCGATGTAATTAATTTTCTGCATACCAATGACATTACTACTAATAATCCACTGAAAGATGGTAAACAACAGCACATTTACAACATTAACCAACCAGGTGTAAAAGCCGCCATAGCTACTATAAAATCTACTGTAAACGAATATCCCTGCCGTTTCACGGTTGGTGAAGTAGGAAACGATCAGATTGAAGTTCTAAAACAATATCAATCCCCCGATTTGTTGGATGTGGTTTTCAATTTTAATTTCGGAAGCATTCCGGCATTCTCGGCGAAACGCCTTTTCGCTGAACTCCTAAGCATGGAAAAAAATATGAGTAATTATCCGACTTTGTTTTTTGGCAGCCACGACAATCCCCGACTAATGAATCGCCTGGCGAATAATGATCCTCAAAAGGCGCTGGCATTGGCCACCTTGATGCTTACTGCCAAAGGTGTTCCTTTTATTTACTATGGCGAAGAAATTGGTATGCAAGACATAACTGCTAACAATTATGATGAGATTGTGGATATTCAGGGAAAAACCTTTTACAAACTTGCACTGGATGACGGAAAAACGGGTGAAGAAGCTCTTGCCGAGGGGAATAGCCACAATCGTGATAAATCACGCAGTCCTATGCAATGGGATAGCACTGTTTATGCCAGTTTTTCGAAGGTAAAACCCTGGATAAACCTACACGAAAATGCAAAGGAAGTCAATGTTGAAAACGCCATAAATGATGAGAATTCAATGCTTCATGTTTACAGATTGTTAATCCGTTTACGAAATGAAGAGAAAACTCTTCAGTACGGGGTATATAAAAATTTGGACTGTAAAAATGATTGTATTTCATTTACACGTGTTTATGAAAAAACAGAAATCACAGTCACTATTAATTTCGGCACTGCCCAAAAAGTAAAACTCCCGCGTAAGGCCAGAAAACTGTTGGGAACCACTGATTTACAAACTAATCGTTTTCTCATCTATCGTTTAAATAATGCTAAATAATTAATTCATAAAATATTTATGAGAAAATCAGTTCTATTCATACTACCCCTTCTTCTCTCTGTTCTTTTATGTGATGCTCAACAGAGATCAATCCCAAGAATCGATCTAATGCCTAACAAACCATCACCCTATGTTATGCGTGAATGGAAACAAGTGACTCTGGATTATGATAATTTTGTTTTTAATACGGAGAAAACCGGCGCCAACCTTCCGCTGACCCGAATCAATACGGCAGCAGGCGTAAATTACAGCGATGTTCAGAATATTCGTATGGATACTTATGTCGGTCAAAGCAATCACGGCAATGTAGCCGAGGCCATTAACATTATTCCTGCTGTGGTAGGCGCTTCTTTGGTAGGTGTTAATAAAGCTACACATTTGAATACTAACTGGGTGCAGAAAATTAAAGATTTCTATAACCTGAAAAACGGACAAAACGTTTACCTGAATAGTTACAGTAGTGGAACAGGAGGAGACTGGTGGTACGAACTTATGCCAAACGTTTTCTTCTATCAGCTTTATGCGCTTTACCCCAATGTAGATGCCGATTTTGCAAGTCAGTTCAGAATCATAGCCGACAGGCAACTGAATGTACTGTTCCAACTTGGAGCCAAAGTACAACCATGGACAGCTCCCTTGATGAATTACCGGGCTTTTAATTTACTCACAGGCCTACCTAATACGAGCAGTGTTCCCGAACCTGAATCGGCAGGTTCTATTGCCTGGATATTGTATCAGGCTTACGTGCAAACCAAAGAACCAAAATACCTTCAGGGAGCCGAATTGGCACTGGATTTTCTTCAAAACTGGACAACAAATCCTTCTTACGAAATTCAGTTGCCTTACGGAATCGCAACGGCTACACGCATGAACGCTGTGGAAGGAACCAATTACGACATCGATAAAATGCTTAATTGGACTTTCTCTTCTGGTTCGGAAACTTTGCGCAGCTGGGGAACCATCATTGGAAAATGGAACGGATACGATGTTTCCGGATTGATAGGCGAAGCCAATGACGGAGGCAATGATTATGCTTTTATAATGAATGGATTTCAGCATGCTGCCACTTTGGCTCCGGTTGCAAAATACGATAAACGTTATGCGCGTGCCATAGGCAAATGGATATTGAACCTTGCCAATGCAAGCAGGCTTTTCTATGCAAACGGCTTGCCTGATGCCAATCAGCATGCATCGAGTAACGTCTGGGCAAAACAATATGATACTAATTCCTGCATACCTTTCGAAGCCATGAAGCAGGTTTCGGGTGGAAAAACTCCTTATGCCACAGGCGATGCGGTGAACGGAGGCTGGGCAGCGACCAATCTGTCGCTTTACAGCGGTTCTGCAGTTGGTTATCTTGCATCAATCATAAATAAAACCAATGTGGAAGGAATTTTGCAGATTGATTTGAATAAAACAGATTTCAGAGTTGAAAACACTTATCCGACTTATTTATATTACAATTCCACGACAACTGCTCAATCTGTCAATATTGAACTTCCTGCAGGAACTTACGATATCTACGATGCCATTTCGGAAACCGTGCTGAAAACAAATGTGAGCGGAACGGTTCCCTTTAATATAAATGCAGATGCTACCAGGCTTCTTGTTGTAATTCCGCCTGATCAAAGTAAACAAACAGTAGGGCGAATTCGAAAGATTTATGAAGGCAGCGTCATCGATTATCATTTCGGATATAATTACACCAATCCGCTTCGGATAAAAGCTTTTAGTTCGGATAAAACTCGCGCCGTGAGCCTTGAGGTTGTGACTTTTAATTGTTTGATTGAAAATAATTCGGAGACAACAACTTTTAAATGGTATCAGAATGGAACTGTTATCACCGGAGCTACAACCGCCGCTCTGAATTGGACTGCTCCGGCAACGAGTGGTATTTATACAATCAAATGCGAAGTTACTTCGAACTATAAAACGATAACCAGTAGCGAAATTGAAATAACCGTAGCTCCTCAGGGTGAGGTAGCTCCTAAAATCAACAGCCTTTCCATTTCGGGAACTGAACCATACAGCACTGCCGGCTCAATAAATGCCGAAGCTACGATAATCCCTTCAACGGCAACTTATAGCTGGGAATGCCGTGGAGGTGAACTTCAAAATACAAATACGCTTTCGCCAACATGGATTTTGCCCAATGTTTCCGGATTGTATTCTCTGGCGCTTACAGTCACCAACCTGCTTGGTACGGTAACAAGTATCAAAAGCGTGCTGGTAAAAGATATGCAATCGGAATCAATAACTGAAAAAGTCCTTGTTTATTATCCTTTCAACGGAGATACAAAAAATGCTGCTCAGGATGCCTTGCATGCCGTTTCGAACAGTGCGGTTGCTACTGTGGATCAACGTGGAACGGCTGGCAGTGCTTATAGTTTTTCAAACAGTAGCCAGTATATTTTCACGCCTAACGATCCGGCTCTCAATTTTACCGATAAACTATCAGTTTCTCTTTGGATCAAACCTGATTTGTTGCCCAATTACGAGCAGTTTGTTATTTCGCACGGAAGTTACGAAGAGCGTTACAAAATGTCCATAACATCCGAAAAAAAAATGCGCTGGACATTGAAAACTTCCAATGGGATTGCCGATGTTGATGATAACATAGCTTTGCAAACCGGAACTTTTGTACATTATACCGGACTTTACACCGGATACTCGCTGGAACTTTACCGAAATGGTTTGTTGGTAGGGTACAAAGCGTTGACCGGAAATATAGGGACATCATCCAAAAGTATTACGATAGCCCGAAAAGACGAGTCGGAACCCAATTATAATTTCAGCGGAACTGTTGACGAAGTGCGTATTTATAATGCGGAATTACCTGTGAAATACATACATAAACTCCCAATTATCTGGGATTTGGCTTCTGGATTAAAAGGAAATGGTTCCCAAAATTCACTTGAAATTTTCCCAAATCCTTATACTTTTTCGTTTGCTGTCAAACTTCCTGAAAACGAAACTTCATTTGCTGTTGAACTATTGAATATACAGGGGCAAAAGCTGTGGCACAAAACCGATATAAATAAAGGCGATTTAATAACTCCTGAGGCTGAAATCACTAAAGGGATTTATTTCCTGTTGGTTGAAACAGCCGATGGAAATAAGTATTTCTCTAAATTAATCAAAAAATAACTTTCGATCTATCGATATTCATGCATAAGCAATCAGACAAATATAATGTCGTGTTTTAATATTTCAGAGATCATAGTAATTTACAGTCCCGCAATTTACCACCAAACTCAGTAATTTAACGAAAATTGAGTATTCAAATGGCATGGTCGATATGTTGGGTTACCAAAGTCCTCGTATGAAACATCGTTTAGTTTAAGTACAGGAATTTCTTTGTTTACGGATGACGGTGGAATGTATACAGGAAGTCTGGATTATTTTACATCTCCCAATATTATCCTCGAATTGAATCTTGGCGGAAGTGATGTAACCAAATACTATTACTCGTTTGAACCCAAATTATATCTTACCAACAAAAACAAGTACAAGCGGTTTTTTTCCTTTTGTAGGGTTGCTTTATGGAAATGAAAGCGGATATTTGTTTTTTGAAGTGCCTGTTGGATTAAGTTACATTACTAAATTTGGTTTTCAAACTTCCTTACAGCTAAGTGCACTCGATTATTTGGACTCTACATACCAATCGGTTCATGTTGAATGGCGTATTGGTTGGCGGTTTAAATAAAGTTTACAATAATCCGGCAATAAATTAAACAGCCTCCAAAATTATTCAATTTCGGAGGCTGCTTATTTTTTTTGTAAAATCCTACACTTATTCTACTAATTTCTTTTCGGCAAGTCGGACTTTTTCAAATCCAAATTGCTTCATTATTTCATTTTTATAAGCCGTTATTTCTTCGTTACACAAATTACCGATACTTCCTTCGTGAGTATGATTCACCGTTTTGTCTGGTTTAAAGTTGCCGGCTTCAATTTCGAGCCCTACCTGTTTGTAAGCATCGCGGAACGGAACGCCTGATAAAGTGAGGCGGTTTACTTCTTCCACGCTGAAAAGAAAATCGTAGCGCGGATCGTTGAGTATTTCGGTATTCACTTTCACCTGAGCCATCATCAAGGCAGTCATTTCAATACAGTCGTGTAATTCGGCAAAAGCAGGAATAAAAATCTCCTTAATAATCTGTAAATCGCGGAAATAACCCGATGGCAAATTGTTGGTTATCAACATAATTTGCTGTGGAAGCGATTGAATTTTATTGCATTTGGCACGTGTCAATTCGAAAACATCGGGGTTTTTCTTGTGCGGCATGATGCTCGAACCGGTTGTGAATTCATCGGGTAATTTAATAAAACCGAAATTCTGCGAAGTAAACATGCAGGCATCGAAAGCTAATTTCGAAATGGTTGCAGCCACACTTGCCAAGGCATTGGCGACGGTACGTTCCATTTTTCCGCGACCCATTTGGGCATACACCACATTGTAATTCATGGTGTCGAAACCAAGCAAATCGGTTGTCATTTGCCGATTTAACGGAAATGATGATCCGTAACCGGCAGCCGAACCCAACGGATTACGGTTGGTTATTTTCCAGGCTGAAAGCAGAAGTTGCATGTCGTCGGCCAGGCTTTCGGCATAAGCGCCAAACCATAGCCCGAACGACGAAGGCATAGCCACCTGTAAATGGGTGTAGCCAGGCAAAAGAACGTCTTTGTACCGGTTGCTTTGAGCTATCAGTACTTCGAAAAGATCGTTGACAGCCGAAACTGTTTTAGCAATTTCGGTACGAGCAAATAATTTTAAATCGACCAGCACCTGATCGTTGCGCGAACGTCCGCTATGAATCTTTTTGCCAATATCGCCCAACTTACGGGTAAGCAACATTTCCACTTGCGAATGAACATCTTCCACACCCTCTTCAATCACAAATTTTCCCGATTCGGCAAGTTTGTAAATCGATTTCAGTTCGGCAAGCAGCAATTCAAGTTCGTCGGCTTCGAGCAAACCCACCGATTGCAACATGCGGATGTGAGCCATCGAACCCAACACATCGTATTTTGCCAGAGAAACGTCCATTTCGCGGTCGCGACCAACCGTAAATGCTTCAATTTTCGCATCGACCTGCATGTCTTTTTCCCAAAGTTTCATAAGCCCCTTCCATCCCCTCTCGCCTGAAGTCGAGACCGGTAAAGTCGAGACGCAGCAAGGGGGAATTGTAATTAGTTTGTATTCTTTATTATATTTGATAAACCACCTTTAAAAAACCACCTTTATAAAGTCCCACTTTGGGGGCTTTAGGAGGTTGACAACGCTTTTGCCAATGTATCCGCTATCACGTTGATTCCTTCTTTCAGTTTTTTATCCACCATCATTTTAATCATCGCAGGCAATTCTGCTTTCATGGTGAGTTTCATCCGTGTGTCGTTTTCGCCCACTTGCTTGAGTTGAATCCATGCATTGATATCCACCGGTGAATTTTCAGATTTCAGCTTGATGGTTTTAAAAGGTTCACGCTCAACAATGTGGAACCCAATTCGGCCAAAACCATCCAAAGTGAAACTGCAATTGTCTTTGTCGAACTGCATGTCTTTCACTTTATCGCTCAATGCCGGATTTTTGCTTAGCTTTTCCAGATTATTCAGGTCGCTTAGTATGCCAAAAACCATTTCCTCCGACGAAGAAATGGTTTTGATATCGCTTTCGTATGTTGTCATATTTTTATCTGAATTTTACAATACACAATTAAATCAACAACTTGCAAATCATTTCAGGTCTTTTCTCCATTCAGCAGGATTTTCACGCCATTCTTTAAGCGTTTCAATATCGTCGACAGCAATATAATTTGTGGCTAAAGCCTCTGCCAAAACCGAATCGTAGTTACAAAGCGTGGTGAGTTTTACCTTTGCCGCCTTGAATCTTCGTTCCGCCACCGGGAAACCGTAAGAGAAAATAGCTACCATTCCCAATACTTCGGACCCATCGTTACGAATAGCATCCACCGCTTTCAGGCTGCTTCCGCCTGTCGAAATCAAATCCTCGATAACAACTACTTTTTGTCCAGGGCGCAAATCGCCTTCAATCATATTTTCCAATCCGTGATCTTTCGGCGTAGGGCGGATATAAATAAACGGCAATCCGAGTGCATCGGCTACCAATGCTCCCTGAGCGATGGCTCCTGTTGCTACTCCGGCAATCACTTCTACATCGGGATATAATTCCAGTATCAAACGGGAAATTTCAACTTTGATAAAGGTACGGATTTGAGGATATGAAAGAGTCTTGCGATTATCGCAATATATGGGCGATTTCCATCCCGAAGCCCAGGTAAAAGGATTTCTGGGTTGCAATTTTACCGCTTTTATTTTGAGTAGCTTTTCAGCTACGGCTTTTTCTAATACTTTCATAATGTGCTTATTTTTCGTTAAGTAAACTTCTTTTTTATACCTTGTTGAAAGAATGTGTTTTGAGCTACAAAAGTACGGAAACAATTTTAGTCATAAAACATAAAAAACCATATTTAAAAACATTTTTTATCGGGCAAATGTGCATATAAATGCATTATTATGAATAATGTTTGAAATTAAATACATTTTCCTTCGTTAATTTACAGGTGCAAGAAAAGCATCTTCGATATGATCGATCCTGAATTGCTGGCCTTCAGGGATAACGGAAATAACATCGAAACGGGTTTCGCCTTTCCAGTCATAAATTTGAATATATTCGTGGGCGGCATTCACAATATTTCGAATCTTACGATTGCCTATTGCCTCTTCGGGAGCTTCAAATGTTTCGGTCGACCGGGTCTTTACTTCAATTATTATCAGCATGTTATCTTTTTCTGCAACAATATCGAGTTCCAATTTGCCTGCAACCCAGTTGACATGCTTTATATGATAACCCTTGGCGTGCAGATAGGCTTGCGCCCTTTCTTCACCCAATTTGCCAAGATCGTTGTGCTCAGCCATAACCTGATTAATATATTAACGTTAAAGTTCATATTGCAGTCGATTTTCATTATTCATTTACAGCAAGTTTACACGACAGCAATTTTGGCAAATTTAGATATTTTTCGTATAAAAACTTTTCGTTTGGCAAGATAATATTACTTTTGTAGTGAAAAATTAGCATTTATGGCAAAAAAAACAACAATTCCCGTTTCGAAACGCAATTCGTTGCGGACTCATCGACAGATATTCACCCTTAATGATGAGGAAAACAAAGCGTTAAATCGTTATTTAGCAAAATATAAAGTAAAAAACAAATCCAAATTTATCCGCGAAACCTTGATGTTAATGATCATTCGTAAATTCGAAGAAGATCATCCCACTTTATTCGATTGAGCTGCAATTATAAATCCGGCTTCATTTTAAATGCTACTTTGACAAACTGTGTTTATTCCGTCTGAAACTAATTTATCAAAGTAAAATTACAATAATTATTTAAAAATCTTAAACACATGGAATATATACTCGCGCTTTGTGCTTTAATTATCGGATTTCTTGCCGCCTGGTTTATTGTTTCGGGCAAGCACGCAAAAACTCTTATAAAACAGGAAGAGAAAGCTTTAGCGATTCAGGCAGCACAAACTGAAGCTGAAAAACAAAAATCGGTTGCGCAGGAAACCTTGCGACTGAAAAGCGAGGAAATACTGCGTATCCAAGAGGAACTGGCACAAAATTTGGAGCTTGCAAACACTCGTGCGTTGGAGGTTGCCACACTCAAAACGACTAACAATAACTTAATCGAAAAACTCGAAAACCAAAAAGCCGAAATAGAAGAATTGCAAAAGCGACTTACTGCCGAATTCGAGAATATTGCCAATAAAATACTGAAAGAGCGTTCGGACGAGTTTACGGTTTCGAACCACAAAAATATAAGCGAGATTTTGAATCCGCTGAAGGAAAAAATTCAGCTTTTCGAGAAAAAAGTGGACGAAACTTACGACAAGGAGTTGCGTGATAAAATCAGTTTGCGTGAAGAAGTGCGTAAACTCACAGAACTGAACACAAGGGTAAGCGAAGAAGCCAACAACCTGACAAAAGCCCTGAAAGGGGATGTAAAGAAACAAGGTAACTGGGGTGAAATCGTGTTGGAACGTGTGCTGGAACGTTCGGGGTTGACCAAAGGACAGGAATATGAACGGGAAGAAGTGGTGGATGGAGCCGATAACAGCGTGCAGCGCCCTGATGTAATCATCCATTTGCCCGATAATAAACACATTATTATTGACTCGAAAGTTTCGTTGGTAGCTTACGAAAGGTTTATGACTGCCGAAAGTGAAGAACATCAGTTACAATACCTGAAAGAACATATTGCTTCGATTCGCAGCCACGTAAAATTGCTGAGCGAAAAAAATTATCAAAATGCACAAAACATCAATACACCTGATTTTGTATTGATGTTTGTTCCTATCGAAGCTTCGTTTTCGGTTGCTGTTCAGGGTGATGGAGAACTTTTTTCGTATGCGTGGGAACGAAAAATTGTCATTGTAAGCCCGACTACCTTGTTAGCAACATTGCGTACCATTTCGTCAATCTGGAAACAAGAAAACCAGACAAAAAATGCCCAGGAAATTGCACGCCTGAGCGGCTCATTATACGATAAATTTATTGGCTTCACCGAGGACATGGTGAAAATCAAAAATAATATCGATCGAACATCAAATGCTTACGATGATGCGATCAAAAAAATGAAAGACGGCTCAGGAAATATTATCCGCACAGCCGAAAAAATAAAAGAACTGGGGGCAAAAACAGGGAATAAGTCTCTCCCGACAGGTTTTGAGAATTCCTGACGTTAAATAGTGCTTGAAAGAAAACTCAGTGTTTGATAAGAAAAGGTCAAGGTCAAGGCGCACGAAACAGCAAAAACACGGAATTTACTCGTGTAAATGAGTAGTTTTTGATGTGAGTGCAACGCAGAGATTGGCGTTTTCTTGCAAACACTAAATAGATCGGAGAAGCCGCTATGTTTTTGCTCATCAAACAAGATATAGTTAATTTCTGAAAGTGTATGAAAGTGAAAGTGATTTTTACTGCTGTGTTTTTGTTTCTGAGCATTGGCTTGTTCCCAAACACAGTCGCCTCACCCGACAGCTTAATTCAAAATGATGTCGAAGCCTTTGATCTGGATAGTTTGCTGAATAATATTTCGGTTCTTGCAACCGGTAGTCAGAAAATTGGCCTTGATTCCTTGAAAATTAAACGAAGTCTTTCAGACACTCTTTTTGACGCCCAAAAATCGATGCGTAAAGTAGATTTCATTCCGGTAGACTCTTTGATTCTCAAGGGGAATCCATTATTTATCGATTTGGTTTATAAAGAAGAAAAAATCAATTTTGACCGGCACAAGAATCTATATCCTTATACTTTTTATTTTGGCGAGTCTCCGGCGCCTTTTGCAAAGAGCTTTATCAAATCAATTGAAGTTCCTTCTGCCGGAAAAATCATCCGCGAATTACGTTTGGGAGCTTTAAAGTCTTTTACTTTGAAATATCCTTCTTTTTTCGTGTTCCGGTACGAAAACCTGCCAAGTACCGATGGAGTCAAAAGCCACATAATCGATGGAAGGAAAGCCGAAGCAATTCAGCTGGTCAATATTTCGAAAGTAAAGGGAACGACCAGCAACAAGCTCGTTGTGCCTAAAATGCAGCGCGACCCGTGGACCCGCAAGGCAAATACTATGATTCAGTTTTCGCAAAATTATGTTTCGAACAACTGGTATCAGGGTGGAAACCAGAATATTGCCATATTAGGCATACTTACAGGACAACTGAATTACGACGACAAAAAAAATATTCAATGGGATAACAACGCAGAATGGCGCATGGGTTTCAATTCGGTAGATGGCGATACATTGCGGGTTTTAAATACCAATGATGACAACTTGAAAATCAACAGTAAATTAGGGCTCAAGGCTGGAGGAAAATGGTTTTACTCCGGATCGGTAGATTTTTCTACTCAACTGTTTCACAACTACAAGGCTGTGAATTCTCCCGAGATGAAGGCTTCGTTACTTACTCCTGTGAGGCTGAATATTGGCGTCGGGTTGGATTACAAATACAAAAAACTCTTTTCGTTGGCCTTTTCGCCAATATCTTACAAATATATTTATGTAAATGATACCATCAATGTAAATCAAAATTTATTTGGTATCGAAAAAGGGAAAAATGTTTTAAGCGAAATAGGTAGTTCGTTCAAAGGTGTACTTTCCTATGCTCCTGCTCGCGAAATTCAGATTGACTCCAAATTGTCGTTTTATACTAATTACGAAAAAGTAGAAATTGATTGGGAGATCGTGGGTAATTTTACGATAAACCGTTTTTTGTCGACCCGTATTTCACTGAATCCACGTTACGACAATACCCAAATTTTAGCCGCCGGCGACAAAGCAAGGTTGCAGTTTAAAGAACTTTTGAGTTTTGGGTTTTCTTATAAATTGTTGAATTAATGGATTATTGCTCGAAAAAGGAATGCCATTTATCAAAAACTATCAGCTGATACACACCAAAACGGGATAAATCTTTCCGGATGATTTCTACGGTATGGAGTTCGTTGAGTTTGGATTTTGAATAAAATTTATCAGCATAACAAATCAGTTGCTCTTCAAGTGATTGCGGAATCATGTCACGTTCAGGCAACGGGAGTTTACCCTGAATAATCATCTCTTTGGTGAAACCAACTCCCGTATGCCGCTCGCAAACAAGGGCGTGCCGCGGCAAACCTTCGGCTCTGAGTAAATCCGCTCCGAGGTATCCATGCTCGATGTATTGGTGTGTACCATGGCAATGTAAAACGGGAGCATTGCACTTAAAAATCCCAATATCGTGAAGCATAGCTGCCTCGGCAATGAAATCTATGTCGAGTTTTAATTCAGGCTTTTTGTTGGCGATTTCTACTGCTTTGTTTCTGACTTGTTCGCTGTGAATAAGCAAAATATTATAAATGTCGCTACCTTTGGTATAATATTTTTCTATGATTTTGTTCGTGTTAAGCATGTGGTTTCGTTATTCTGTCTTTTTCAGTTTGTAAAATTACAACAATTTTTACGGCTCAACGTTGTATTTCAAAATAATTTTTACAGCTTTTTATAAAACATTACAGTGACTTATTCACCTAAAAAACACCTTTATGAACAAGGAATTAGATTTCGACTGTGGCTGGCCCGGCGCCGATGAATTGATGCGCCGGTACCATGATGAAGAGTGGGGAGTTCCCCTTCACAACGATCCGAAGTTGTTTGAATTTATGGTTCTCGATGCTTTTCAGGCCGGATTAAGCTGGAAAACTGTACTGCATAAACGTGAAAACTTCAGGCGTGCTTTCGATAATTTCGATGTTGCAAAAATAGCGCTGTACGACGAAGAAAAAATTTATCAATTAATGCAGGATGCGTCCATTATTCGTAATCAGGCAAAGATAAGAGCTTCAGTGATTAACGCCAAATCTTTTTTACGGATACAGGCAGAATTTGGTACTTTCGATCGATATATCTGGCAATTTACCGGAGGAAAAACGCTTGTGAATGAGTTTAAAATTTTGTCCGAAATTCCATGTAAGTCGGAAGAATCGGACACCATGAGTAAGGATTTGATTAAACGCGGTTTTAAATTTGTAGGGTCAACAATTTGTTATTCGTTTATGCAGGCAGCCGGCATGGTGAACGACCATATCATTACCTGTCATCGCCACAAAATTTGTAAATAGTGAAAATTATTGTTGTTGTTTTTGCAACTCTTCTATATTTACAGAGTAAATATTTATTCATTTTATGAACATTTTTTGAGGGTTCATAGTTCTACTGTTAACTTTGTGTTGTATATTTGCACAAAGCGCAATATATGAATCTGAATATAAAAAATGAAACTTCCACACTGAAGGCAGTAGTTTTGGGACAACCCGGTTCGATAGGAAAAATTCCCGAGCCGGATAAGGTTTACGATGCCAAATCCTACGAATCGGTATTGAATGGCGTTTATCCCACCGAAGAGGCGATTTATAAAGAAATGTCGGCATTCGAAAAAGTGCTCCTCAAATACGATGTACAGGTTTTTCGTCCATGGACACTCGAAAACTGCAATCAGGTTTTTGCACGTGACGTGGGTTTTGTTATCGACGATAAAATTATTAATTCCAATATTATTCCTGATCGCGAAGACGAAAAAGAAGCTTACGAGATTATTTACGATCAAATTGCTTACAACAAAATTTACAATTTACCCGAACGGGCTCATGTAGAAGGGGGCGATGTGGTTTTGTACAATAATTTCGTTTTTGTAGGGCTTTACACGGGCGAAGATTATTCTAAACTGAAAACTGCCCGGACTAATCTCTATGCTTTTAATTTTCTGAAGGAACTTTTCCCCGACAAAACTTTTATCCCGCTCGAAATTGTGAAGCACGACACCGATCCGCGACGCAGTGTGCTGCATCTCGATTGTGCGTTTATGCCGGTTTCGAACAACAAAGCGTTGATATACAAAGAGGGATTTCGATTCGCGAAAGATTATCATTTATTAGCGGATATGTTTGGCGCCGAAAATCTTTTCGAAATCACCCAGGAAGAAATGTATTACATGAACGCGAATGTATTTTCCATTTCGCCGGAAGTAGTGGTTTCAGAACAGCATTTTACACGGCTGAATGACTTTATGGAAAATAATTGGGGATTGACTGTTGAGCGTATTCCTTACAGCGAAATTGCTAAAATGGGGGGATTGCTTCGTTGTTCCACTTTTCCATTAATCAGGCTGAACGATTAATCATAATTGCTATGAAAAGCCATATCACAAATACCTTGTTGATGGTTGAACCCGTTGCTTTTGGTTTTAACCCGGAGACAGCAGTAAATAATTATTTCCAACAGCAGGATAAAACGCCCGGAGCCGAAATTCAACGACTGGCGCTTGCAGAGTTTTCGGTTATGGTAAAACAACTGCGAGATAAAGGCATTCACGTAATTGTAGTAAAAGATACGCCCGAGCCTCATACGCCCGATTCCATTTTTCCGAACAACTGGATTTCTTTTCACAAAAACGGAAGGATTGTTATTTACCCGATGTTTGCCGAAAACCGCCGGAAAGAGCGCCGCAGGGAAATTATTCAATTTGTCGTTGATCAGGGTTATCGGGTTTCAAAAGAAACCGATTATTCAATTTTTGAAAAAAACAACCGCTTTCTTGAAGGAACAGGCAGCATGATGCTCGACAGGAAAAACAAAATTGCATACGCGGCTCTGTCGGAAAGAACGGATAAACCGTTGTTTTTACAATTTTGTAACGATTTTGGGTATCGGGCAATTTATTTTTCAGCCAATCAAACGGTTGAAGGACGGCGTTTGCCGGTTTATCATACCAATGTTATGCTTTGCGTAGCCGACAAATATGCTGTAATATGTCTTGATAGTATTGATGATGCCGGAGAAAGAAAATATGTTACAGAATCGCTTAAGGAAACGGAAAAAGAAATCGTTGAAATTTCGGAAAAACAAATGCACTGCTTTGCAGGGAATATGCTTCAGGTACAAAATCAGGAGGGTAGGCTGTTTTTGATTATGTCAGAGTCGGCTTTCGGGTCACTTAACAATGACCAGGTTGCAAAACTGGAAAACTATAATGAGTTGATTGTAGTTGCAGTTCCAACCATCGAAAAATACGGAGGCGGAAGCGTAAGGTGCATGATGGCGGAAGTATTCTGAGAAATTTTACACCTGACGGCACGGCAAGTCAGGTGTCGTGTTTGATCCAAACCTGTCAGATTTTTAAAAATCCGACAGGTTTAAACGGAGAATTAAAATAATCTGCTCAAGCAGAATCCAATATTCAACTTCTAAACATTACGATAATGACAAATAAAAATCAAACAGCTCCCGAATTAATGGAACTCGAAAATCAATATGGAGCGCACAATTATCATCCGCTTCCGGTAGTGCTCGAAAAAGGAGAAGGTGTTTATGTATGGGATGTTGAAGGCAAAAGATATTATGATTTTCTTTCGGCATATTCTGCCGTAAATCAGGGACATTGTCATCCGAAAATCATTAATTCGCTAATCGAGCAAGCTCAAAAGCTTACCCTGACTTCCCGGGCGTTTTATAATAACCAGCTGGGCGTTTACGAAAAGTTTATAACCCGATATTTCGGATACGACAAAGTGCTTCCCATGAATACCGGAGCCGAAGCGGTTGAAACTGCCATTAAACTATGCCGCAAATGGGCTTACGAGAAAAAAAAATTGCCCGAAAATGCAGCTCAGATAGTGGTGTGCGAAAATAATTTTCATGGACGAACCACTACCATCGTTTCTTTTTCAATCGATCCCGATGCTTATAATCATTACGGGCCTTATACGCCGGGATTTATTATAATTCCATATAACGATGCTACTGCGCTCGAAAAAGTGCTGAATGAGAATCCAAATGTAGCCGGATTTTTGGTGGAACCAATCCAGGGTGAAGCAGGGGCTTATGTGCCCGATGAGGGTTATCTGAAAAAATGTTTTGATTTATGTAGCCAACATAATGTTTTATTTATTGCCGATGAAGTACAGACAGGTATTGGGCGTACCGGTAAATTGCTGGCTTGTGATTACGAAAACGTTCATCCCGACATTTTGATTCTCGGCAAAGCGCTTTCGGGAGGAACTTATCCGGTTTCGGCGGTGCTTTCATGCAACGAAATTATGGAGGTCTTCGGCCCGGGGCAACACGGTTCGACCTTTGGCGGAAACCCTATTGCCGCTGCCGTTGCAGTTTCGGCGCTCGAAGTGATTCGCGACGAAAAGCTGGCAGAAAACGCTTACCTGTTGGGCGAATACTTCCGCGATGAAATGAGTAAATTATGTATATCATCGAAAATAGCATCTTTTGTGCGTGGAAAAGGTTTATTGAATGCGTTAGTTATCAGTGCTGAAAACCGTAAAAATCTGGCTTGGGATATTTGCCTGAAACTTGCCGAAAACGGATTGCTGGCTAAACCCACACATACAAACATTATTCGTTTTGCACCGCCATTGGTTATCACAAAACAGCAGTTGACCGAATGCATCGAAATTATCCGGAATACAATCAAGTTATTTGAGGCATAAAATCCCGAAAACTCGATGTTTGTACTCTTCTGCCGGATAATTATTCCGGCTATAAGCAGATAATATCGGCTAAAAGTTGTAACTTTGCAAGCTTTTATGCCGGTTAATAACATTATAAAAATATTAATTAAATATATGAAAATTATGGAATTGTTTAGTCATTTACCCTACAAAGTTGCCGATATTAATCTGGCTGATTTTGGTCGTAAAGAAATTGAATTAGCCGAAAAAGAAATGCCGGGTTTGATGGCATTGCGGGCAAAATATGGACAGGAAAAACCGTTGAAAGGAGCTCGTATCATGGGTTCGCTTCACATGACCATTCAAACTGCCGTTCTTATCGAAACCCTCGTAGAATTGGGCGCCGAAGTCCGTTGGTGCAGCTGTAACATATACTCAACGCAGGATCATGCTGCTGCCGCCATCGCAGCATCGGGTGTTCCCGTTTTTGCCTGGAAAGGCGAAACGCTCGAAGAATACTGGTGGTGTACACTTCAGGCTTTGACTTTCGAAGGACACAAAGGTCCCACTGTAATTGTCGACGACGGCGGAGATGCAACTATGATGATTCATGTAGGCTTTGCAGCTGAGAAAAACGCTTCGATTCTTGATAAAGATGCTGACGGTGAAGACGAAAAATTGCTTTATGCCATTCTGAAAAATGTACTGAAAGAAGATAACGGCATCTGGAGCCGCATGACTCCTGAAATTCGCGGGGTTTCCGAAGAAACCACAACAGGTGTTCACCGTTTGTATCAGATGCTTGAAGAAGGATCGTTGTTATTCCCCGCTTTCAACGTAAACGACTCGGTTACAAAATCCAAATTCGATAACCTGTACGGTTGTCGCGAATCGCTGGCCGATGGAATCAAGCGTGCTACCGACATTATGTTAGCCGGAAAAGTGGTGGTGATTTGCGGTTATGGCGACGTGGGTAAGGGTTGTGCCAAATCGATGCTGGCTTACGGCGCTCGCGTTATTGTTACCGAAATTGACCCGATTTGTGCTTTGCAGGCTTCGATGGAAGGTTTCAGAGTTACTACGGTTGAAGACGCTTTGGCAGAAGGAAATATCTACGTTACTACAACAGGAAACAAAGATATTATTCGTATTGAGCATATTGAAAAAATGAAAGATGGCGCTATTATTTGTAACATAGGCCACTTCGACAACGAAATCCAGGTAGATAAACTAAAAAAATACCCCGGAATTAAACTGGTAAATATCAAACCACAGGTCGACAAGTATATCTTCCCTGATGGGCACAGCGTGCTTTTGCTGGCCGATGGCCGTTTGGTGAATTTAGGCTGTGCTACCGGCCATCCATCTTTTGTAATGAGTAACTCATTCACCAATCAGACTTTGGCTCAAATCGAACTTTACACCAAGAAATATGATGTAAATGTATATCGTTTGCCAAAACATTTGGACGAAGAAGTTGCCCGCCTGCATCTTGAACAATTAGGCGTAAAACTAACCAAACTTACCCCCGAACAAGCTGCATATATAGGAGTAAACGCGAATGGCCCCTTCAAACCGGAACATTATCGTTATTAATTTCATTTTTCCGTAGAACAAAGACAGGCTGTTTCGCGTAATGCGAAACAGCCTGTCTTTGTTAAAGGGAGATACTTGATTATCATCAACAAATTCATCACTATAATAATTTTTTATGATTATCCGCAATGTGTCCTAATTTATATTTCGGTGCGCTGCACCTTTGTGCTTTTTCTGCTTGTATTTTCTACCAATATATCGGGACTCTGTCCCTTTGTTGGCAGGTGCAGCGCACCGTTATATTGGTAGAAATA
>JAJFVH010000219.1 GCA_021371875.1 Bacteroidales bacterium | reverse complement strand
CGCACAAATGGTTAACCTCGACTCTTGAAAAAATACCCAAACTTAAAACCCCAATAAACTGGCAGGATTTACTCCCGTAATTTATTTCAAAAATACAAAACGGACTATCAATAGTGCTTATATGATAGTCCGTTTTTTTTTGCAAAGTAATACGGCGGATTTGGGATGCTTACTTTGGGATGCTTACCTATCAATAGTGCTTATATGATAGTCCGTTTTTTTTGCAAAGTAATACGGCGGATTTGGGATGCTTACGTTTTTGTTACTCTAAAGTGGTCAACGTATTTCAGGCTTTGGCAGATTTATAACTTAATTATTCCATTTACCTGCATTGCCTGTGAATATCGTCGGTTAATTTATCCCGGGAGTAATAATCCGGTAATTCCCGCTTAAGTGCATCACGCCGAACAGATACAACAAGCCGTCATAATAAGGGTCGAAATACCCATCGGAATAGGGTTCCAACTTGGCATTCCACATGCTGTCGACAAATTTCCAGCTTATGTACTGGGTTCCCATCAGCGAAGCCGCGGCAGAGGTGGACACCAATCCAAGAGAATGTCGCAATTTCTGATATCCTCCGGCCTGAAGTATCCAGGTGGGGAGCGTTCCGTCTGCATTAAACTGGTCTTCAAAAGCATCAATTCCCCTTGAAAAGAGAAAGTTCTGAATCCGTTTGCCATAATCTCGTTGCCATTTTTTGTCTTTTGCATACCACGAATAATCCATGGCAATATTCATGGGCACTCTCCATGAATCGTAACGGAAGGCATCGCCTATGCGGCCCCTTATTTTAGGAACTCCGCTAAATTCGGTATAATCTGTATTCAATCCTGTAACCGGATGGCAGGCTCTGTGAAGAAAGACACGGGCAGTATCGGCACAATCCCTGTAAAACTGTTCTCTGCCGTCTTTGGCATATTCCGCCCAGATTTCAAAAAATGCAGGCAAGTGGTAAGAAGGGTCAGTCCAGTTATACCCATAGTTGTCGGGCACAAAGGTAATTTGTTTATGTTCTTTATTGAGCACATTCGTAACGTTTCCGGTTCCATCTTTACTCCACATCGCATCCAGAATTCTCCGAGCTTCGGCGTAATAATTGATCCCTGTATCGTTTCCCCAGCGGTTGGAAGCAAATAACAGGTCGGTCACAAAATACAATTCTCCGTCGGAGGCCGATCCTTCCGAATTGTGTTTTCCGGTTTTCGGTTCCACACTCCAGGCAAAATAAGCATCCCTGGCTCCACCCTGATGTTGCATGTGTTTTTTAGTCCAGCGCCATAAACGGTCAAAAACTTCTTTTTTATTCAGCTGTACCGCCACCATCATCCCGTAGGAAAGCCCTTCGGTACGGGCATCGTGATTTTTCAAATCGGAAACATACCCCATCGAATCGCCCACCTCGAAATATACTCTCTCCGGCCCTTCAAAAACGTCGTAATAAGCTTTGGCGAGCTTTGCATCAATATCGGCCTGGCTATACCCGGCTTCCAGAAATACATTGCGGTATTTACCCGTTTTCCATGCTCCTTTTTCCCACGGAATCATCTTTCCCCGCCGATCTTTTACTTCTTTATTACAATCGCCGGTAACCGGTTTGCTTTGTCCAAAACACCAGCCGCTGAACACAAACGCCAACACAAAAGAATATATGTTTTTTTTCATTGGTAAATTTTTTAATAGGGTTGAATGAAATCTGCAATGAATACTAATCCTGCAAAATCATATTTGCTTTATAATTGGATCGATTTTGTGGCCGCAGACCCGAAAATTCGGGATTTTTTCCTGAAAAATGTAATTTGTTTTATATACACAGCTTTGTACAAACGCTCAGGTAGAATTGACAGCAAATAAGCAACTTTATAAGTTGTAGCCGGCTTATGTCTTCAATAAAATTCGATATTAATCAGTCTTTTTTCCAGCAAAAGCAGAGGTTATTAAAAACCGACAAGTTACCAGGAGTTTTTTTTATTGATGTTCGGGCCGGAGCAAATCGGTTACTGTTTTTACGGGGTTAAAGGTCTCGACCGGTACTTCCGCGAAAATGGTATTCCAGTCGCTCATGGCGCCGTTCCAGAGCCCTGGCAGCTCGAGCGCTTTAAGTTCTTTGCCGTTTTTCGATTTTGACGAAATAAACCCTGTGTTTTTATCTACATATTTAAGTAAATCGAACTTTTCTCCCTTGTAATTTTTCATACCACAAACTAAATCCACCGGATTGAAATGGGTGGAATGCATCATTTTTTCCTTTTCTACAGGATTTGACAAGTCAATTTGAGAACTTTCAAGAATCTGGGTCGAAATAGTTCCATCCCTGTTTACGGCAAGGAAAGGACCTCCCCCCGGTTCACCTGTGTTTTTTACCATGCCGCAAACCCGTATGGGGCGGTTCAGTTTTGTGTAAAGATATTGTTGTAACGCTGTCCCTGAGAGTTTATCGATGGCGGGATGGAGGTTGTTAAGCTCCTTTTCGCAGAAAGATGAGATTTCTCCGAGTTTCTCGTCCGAAAGTCGTCCCTTTTCCAATTCGCGTAAATAACCGAAACATTGCTTCTGAAGCTTCACGAGTAAACCGGCAATTACTTTTTTATAGATAATAGTCGGATTCTTCATTGAATCGGGGACAACATTATCGATATTTTTGATAAAAATTATGTCGGCATCGAGGTCGTTCAGGTTTTCGATCAAAGCACCGTGTCCGCCCGGACGGAAAACCAACTCGCCGTTTTCGCGGAAAGGCTCATTGCTGGCATTGGCAGCCAAAGTATCGGTCGAAGGTTTTTGTTCGGAGAAACTTATCGAGAAGTTAGTTTGCAATTTTTGCTCGTAATACTGAATGGTGTCCTTTAAATGTTTTTCAAACAAGCTCCGGTGTTCGTTCGATACGGTAAAGTGGATGTTTACTACCTTGTTTATATTGGCTGCATACATGGCGCCTTCCACCAAATGTTCCTGCACGGGAGTCCGTTTTTCGGTGGGGTAAGAGTGAAAAAGCAATAAACCTTTGGGCAAAGCCCCGTAATTCAACCCCGGTTTTAAAAGCAAATTTTCAACGACGATTTTATATTGCTTATCGCCTATCAGCTCAGGAATATTTTTTCCGGTATTTATTTTACAAACTTTATCCAGTTCATCAACGAAGGCAAATTGATTGATTTGGTCGAAAAACTTTTTTTCAGCCGGTTTTGCCGGCTCATCGAGGCTCCCTTCCAAAAATTCAAAAAGGTCTTTGAACATGCGGCTTGCCGCCCCCGAAGCAGGAACAAACTTCAGAATTGTGGCATTTGTTTTCAGATAGCCATCCCATTCAATTAAATAACGCTGAATATTTTCGTTCGAGATAAGCGTAATGCCATTCCCAGGTTCTGCAGCGCTTATTATTTTTTGAAAAGGAAAACCTGTGGCAAAAGCATGTAATTGTTCTTCAAATTTTTCAGGACTGATGCCTTTTTTCTGAAGCATTAAAATATCGGCTGCGCTTAGCATAAATATTTGATGTTTTAAAGGGTGATACAAAGTGTTATTGCAAAGATAAATATTTTATTATAATTCTCCGAATTTTAAAGCATTTTATGCCCTTCGCCAAATGAATGCTTACCTTACACTTGTTTGAATAAATGCCAAATGCGGCAGGAGTTTATTTGAAGTCAATACATCCACCTAATAACGTCAGTTTTTGCACATTCTTACCTGATTTATATTGTATTTTTGTAACGATTAATAATGATTTTTTTAAACAAAATTATGTTCAACCAAGATCTAATGATTTTTAAAATGAAAAAAACAAAACAAGATGGTGCTATATTAAAGAGAGTACTGTTTTCGCTGACAACGTTACTGCTATTAACCGGCATGGTAACAGCTCAGGTAAAAACCGTTACAGGAGTGGTTAAAGACCAGGCCGGGGATGGAGTGATAGCAGCTTCGGTACTCGTGAAAGGAACCAATACCGGGACAGTTACCGATATTAATGGCGCGTTTCGCATTGAGGTGCCTGCAAATGCCAAAACATTAGTGATTTCATACGTTGGTATGCAAACGCAGGAAGTTGCCATTACAGGCGGTGTAATAAATGTAACTTTAATGGACAACACTAAAATGTTGGACGAAGTTGTCGCTATCGGATACGGCACCGTAAAAAGAAAAGACATTACCGGTTCCGTATCTTCGGTAAATGCCGATGCATTGGTTGCCATACCGGTATCGTCGGCTGTTGAGGCTCTCTCAGGAAAATTAGCTGGTGTACAAGTAACAACTACCGAAGGATCGCCCGATGCCGAAGTAAAAATACGAGTTCGCGGAGGCGGATCTATTACGGGAGATAACAAACCTTTGTTTATTGTGGATGGTTTCCCGGTGGAATCAATCAACGATATTGCTCCCAGTGATATTGAATCGATGGATGTTTTGAAAGATGCTTCTTCCACCGCCATTTACGGTTCGCGTGGTGCAAACGGGGTTATCATTGTCACCACTAAATCAGGAAAAGCAGGTAAGATTACGGTAAATTACAATGCTTTTACCAGTTGGAAGAAGTTAGCTAAAACAATGCCTGTTTTATCGGCTCCCGATTATGTTAAATGGCAATATGAACTGGCTTTGTTAAATAATGAGGAGGATCCCGAATCGTACGAAAAATACTTCGGTAGTTACGATGATATCGACTTGTACGACAATGTGGCGACCAACGATTGGCAAAATCTGGTTTTTGGACGTACAGGATTTACCTTCAACCACAATTTATCCATCAGCGGCGGAACCGATAAAAGTAAATTCACTTTAAGTTACAGCAATGTGAACGACAAAGCCATCATGCAATTATCGAGTTACCGGCGTGATAATCTGAACTTCAAGTTCAGTACGAATGCATCCAGAAATATAAGCCTTGAATTTTCGTCAAGATATTCCGGTACAGCTATTTATGGTGGAGGCGCCAATGAACAAAAAGAAATCTCGAGTGCCGACTCACGCTTGAAACATGCCATGATTTACACGCCTTTCCCCATTAAGGATTTAACTGCCGAAAGCGGTTCAACCGATGACAGTGAAGTAGGTAACTTGTATAATCCATTGGTAAATATCGCGGATAACGACCAACAGCAAAAACGTAAGACTTTCAACATGGCTGGAGCCGTAACGTGGGAAATTATTAAAAATTTAAAGGCGAAAGCTGAAGTGGGTTACGACGATTACAGCAATAAGAATAATCGTTATTATGGCATGACTACTTATTACATTAAAAATACTCCCGCTTCGGCCAATCAAAATCATCCGGCAGTGGTACTTACCAATACCGACCGGAATACTATTCGGAGTACAAATACAATCAATTATGATTTCAAAAAACTGATTAACAATGATCATAATCTAAATTTCATGCTTGGGCAAGAGTATATTTATACGCAGTCGAATGCATTAACTACTACTGTTCACGGATTTCCTGTAAGCTTTACAGCGGCTGATGCTTTCAAATTAACAACCCAGGGTTTTGCCTATTCAATTGATAACAATTTAAGCCCCGATAACAAGTTGTTGTCATTCTTTAGCCGTGCAAATTACGACTTTAGAAGCAAATACTTGTTAAGCGCAACTTTTCGTGCTGATGGTTCGAGTAAGTTCTCGAAGGGCAATAAATGGGGATATTTCCCATCGGCAGCCGCTGCCTGGCGTGTTTCGTCCGAAGAATTTATGGGTAGCGCCAAAGATTGGTTAGACGATCTGAAATTACGCGTAAGCTACGGTACTGCAGGAAACAACGATATACCTTCAGGACAAATGACCCAGTCTTTTGAATCAAAATCTACTTCTTGGATCAATGGTTACAGTAGTTATTGGGCAGCCTCGAAAATAATGGCAAACCCCGATTTGAAATGGGAAACCACTGTTACCCGGAATATGGGTATCGATTTTACTTTGTTTAATAGCAGATTGAATGGTACTGTTGAAGGTTACTGGAATTCTACAAAAGATTTGTTAATCAACTTCCCGATTCCGGGCACAGGTTACGATTCCCAATACCGGAATATGGGTGAAACACGTAACCGGGGTGTTGAAGTAACATTGAACTGGATTGCTATTAATAAGAAAAACGTCGGCTTAAATTTTTCGGGGAATATTGGCTTTAACCACAATAAAATTATTTCATTGGGCTTAATGGATGATTTTGGAGCTACAAGTGGTTGGGCATCAACCGAAATTGGTGTTGATTATTGGATTGCAAAAGGCGGTTCGGTAGGTCAAATGTACGGATATGTTTCAGATGGACGTTACGAAGTGTCCGATTTCACAGGTTACAATGCGACGACTGAAAAATGGGAATTGAAAGATGGCGTAGCTGATGCTACAGGTGTTGTCGGGACTTTACGCCCGGGTTCGATGAAACTGAAAAACCTGACCGAAGGCGATAATATAGTAAATGTAGATGACCGGAAAATCATTGGAGATGCCAATCCTTTACATACAGGCGGTTTTACCATGAATGGACGTTTATACGGTTTCGACATGAGTGCAAGTTTCAACTGGAGTTTCGGTAACGATATTTACAATGCCAACAAGGTGGAATACACTTCGACCAGTAAATACCAATATCGCAATATGATTACGACAATGGCCGATGGAAAACGTTGGACTAACCTGAAAGCCGATGGAACAATCAGTAATGATCCTGCAGAATTGGAAGCTATGAATGTAAATACTACTATCTGGTCGCCTTATATGGCACGTTATGTATTTACCGATTGGGCGGTTGAAGATGGTTCGTTCCTTCGTTTAAATACACTGACACTGGGTTATTCGTTGCCTAAATCAGTTGTAAACGCGATGAAGATTTCGAATCTGCGTATTTATGCATCGGGTTATAACGTGTTCTGTTTAACAAATTACACAGGTTTTGATCCTGAAGTTTCCACACGCCGTCAAACCGCATTAACTCCGGGAGTCGATTATTCAGCCTATCCAAAAAGTCGTCAGATTGTTTTGGGCCTTAATTTAAGTTTTTAATTTTAAAAATGTTTAGCTAAAATGAAAAACAAAATATTCAATTTTTTTGTAGTATTATCGTTAGTGGGTTTTATCAGCTCATGTAGCGATGTGTTGGAGGCACCTACAAAATCGTCAATGGACGAAATGGTAATTTTCTCAACTCCAATTTTAGCCGAAGGGGCCGTTATGGGGATTCATCAATCTTTCTCTGAAACCAATTCATACAGGGGCCGTTATATTCCTTTTTATGGCTTAAATACAGATATCGAATGGTGGAATTCATCGGAAAATACTTCCGACGACAGGGCATTATTGATGGGATACAATCCCAATGTCGGGAGCACACAAATGAATACCGACAACAATGCCTGGGCAAAAATGTACGAAGGCATCGAACGTGCCAATATCTGTATCCGCGGATTAAGAGCGTATGGAGATGTGGCTAATAATCCTGAGTTGGCTCAATTGTTAGGCGAGGCTTTAACTTTACGTGCCATGATTTATTTTGATTTAATGAAAGCCTGGGGCGATGTTCCTGCCCGTTTCGAACCTTTAACAAGCGAAACGCTTTATTTGCCAAAATCCGATAGAGATATAATTTTTAAACAAATTATTGCTGATCTCGAAGAATCGGTCGATTTAGTTCCTTGGCCTAAAGAAACTGCCGCTACACAAACTACTGAGCGTGTTAACAAGGCATTCGTTAAGGGTTTTTTGGCACGTGTTTGTTTGCAGGCTGCCGGATACGGGCAACGTCCGGATGGTACTATTCGTCGGAGTAACGATACTGAACTGACCGTTGCTAAAATGTATCTGAAAGCTAAAAATGCTTGTTTGGATGTGATTAATAGCAAAACCTGTGAATTGGGCAGTTTTGAACAAAACTTTAAAAATCTTTGCCAAGATAAAACTGTTGCCGGATTGGAATCGCTTTACGAGCTTCCGTTTTCCGATGGACGTGGACGGGTGCTGTACACTTTTGGCGTCAAGCATACAACTGTTGATAAATATACGCAACAAGCTCAGGGCGGAACAAACGGACCGCTGCCTACTTTGTTTTACGATTATGAAAAGGAAGACTTGCGTCGCGATATTACCTGCGTTCCTTACGAATGGACAAACGGTAAACAGGTTCCCCGTCAGTTAAAAACATGGTGTTTCGGAAAACTCCGTTACGAATGGATGAGCCGTGTCGTTGTTTCAACAAACGACGATGGCGTGAACTGGCAGGTAATGCGTTTGGCCGATGTTTATTTAATGGCTGCCGAAACGATAAACGAACTTGATGGACCTGCTGCTGCAGCTCCTTATTTGAGGGCTATTCGCGAACGGGCTTTCCCCGCTAATCCGGCAAAAGTTGATGCGTTTATGGCAACCGCCACGGCGGGTAAAGAGGCTTTTTTTAATGCAATTGTCAACGAACGGGCGTTGGAATTTGCCGGCGAAATGTTACGCAAAGGCGATTTGATTCGTTGGAATCTGCTTTCAACCAAATTGAATGAAGCTAAAACAAAGTTAACTGCTCTTGCTAACAGAACAGGTAAATATGCCGGATATCCTGATAAAATCTATTATAAAACAGCAGCAGATGGTGAAAGTCTTGTAATTTACGGTCTGGAAAAAGGGCAAACTGATGCCGAAGGCGCTGCTTTGGGTTATCCTTCGAACAAAGGTTGGTTCATTAGCGATGGTGTGGCTGCACTGACTGATTTGAAAATCAATTCATTATTCCTAAGAGAACCGAACGAACGGCAATTCTGGCCTATCTGGCAGGTATTTCTTGATGCAAGTAACGGTCAGTTGATAAACGATTATGGTTATTAATTCAACATTAAAATAAATAGAGAGTTATGTACAAGATAATAAAAAATATAGTTTATATTTTAACCATTGCGACGATGTTGTTTTCAACTGCGTGCAGTGATGTTTTCGACGAAGTGAAGGTACTGAAAACTGACAGATTGTTCCGTCCGATTGGGTTTGAGTATACTTTGAACAAAACCAGAGTAACTTTAAACTGGGCTGCCGTAATTGGCGCTGAATCATACACTTTACAGATTAGTACTGATGCCGGTTTTAATAATTTGGTTGTTGATGAAACGCTGACCAAAACAACTTTTGAAAAGGAATTGGCCGGAGATACGGAATATTATGCAAGGATTAAAGCAAATGCCGTTAATGAAGCTGAGAATTCTCAATTTAATTCTACTTTGACTTTTAGCACGCCACCCGAGAATATTTTTGACGGTTATAGTTCGTTGATGACTGCTTTAAATACTGTAAAAGTTAATTGGTTGCCCGAAGCTAATGCAACTCATTTGTTGTTGACCGCAGCCGACGAAAGTACAACAACCATCAATCTGACAACGGCGGACATCGCCATAGGTGAAAAATTGATTGCTCCACTTGCCAATTCAACTTATAAAATTCAGATTTACAACGGTACCATAATGCGTGGAACTACCAATGTAGTGGTTGAAGGTGATGTTTATATTACTGCCGGTCAGGATTTACTTACTGCCATCACAGCAGCTGCTGCCGGCCAGGTACTTGTATTGGAACCCGGAGCTTTGTTCCCCATGGGTTCTGCGACATTCAGATTTGATAAAAACATCAAAGTGCGTGGTTTGTTGCCAACCAATCTTCCGGTGTTGGCTATGACCAGTGGAACCCCAACAGCAACATCAAGTATGTTAGGTTTTGCCGATGGCTCGGTTTTCGATTATGTGAAGTTTGAAAATATCGATTTTACCGGGTATTGCGATAACAGTACATCAGCAGTAAAAATCGGATATTTGTTCAATAATAATGTTAAGACTACCGTTAATACTTTGTCATTCGACAACTGTAAGTTACATAATTTCGGCAATACGCCATTACGCGTTCAGGGTGCTAAAAACCAAGTGATTGAAAACGCATTGTTCAAGAATTGTACGATCTGGGATATTGGCTTTAGCAGTACTTACGCTGTTGTAAACAGCAATTCTGCCGACTTTATCAATAATATCAGTTTTGACGGTTGTACGGTTTACAATTTTAAAGGTTCTTTGGTGTTGCGTACCGGTCAACCCCTGAAATCGATCAATATCAGCAATTGTACAATAAACCAGGGAATGCAGGATGCTTCTTCGTCCCGTTACTTGATAGATGCTAACAGTGCAACGTTTGAAAGCGGAATTACTATTAATAACTGTATTTTCGGTAGCTCGGGAGCTGCTCTTGGTGCAAATGGTGTTAGAAATACTTCAGGAACCCTTACGGTAACCGGAAGTTATTATACCAATGATTATGTGGATGATCCGACGGTTGTGGTAACTTCTTATTCGATTAAGAAATTTATGACTGCATTTCCAGGCTCTTCAACTGCTCTATGGACTGATCCTGTAAATGGCGATTTCAGCCTAAAAGCCGCATCTTTTGCCGGAAAAGGAGTGGCGGGTGATTTACGCTGGTATTAGTTTTTTATGGTTAAACGAAAAAGGGGTCAACCACACTGGAAGACCTCTTTTTTTATAAAATTATAGAAATGAATCAGCAATAAAATTAACTTCATTTATATTTGTACCCGAAAATATTATCAATCAACAGCTTTGTTCTCATGAAACAAGTCTACGCCAAAGGCGAGACGAGTTCCATGTGACCTTTAAAAAACAATTATTTACACATGAATATAAAACGAATTATAATTTTTATCTCAATATCAGTTTTATTATTTTTCATCAATAGCCAAACCAAAGCAATTGGTACGGACATAAAATCTACCAAAACTTTAGCTTTTCCCGGCGCCGAGGGTGGGGGAGCAAACGCAACCGGCGGACGCGGTGGTAAAGTATATTATGTTACTTCACTCGATGATGCTGACAGTATTCCCGGTACATTGCGTTGGGCTTTATCACAAAAAAGTCCTAAATTAATTCTTTTCAAAATAGCTGGTATCATTGAATTGAAATCTGAACTAAAAATAACAAAAGATGACGTAACTATTGCCGGACAAACTGCTCCGGGCGATGGAATTTGTATCAAAGGTTATCCGGTTATCATCAGTTCCGACAATGTTATTCTGAGGTTTTTACGTTTCAGGATGGGTGACGAAAACCAGGTTCAGGATGATGCATTAAAAGCCAATAACTGTAAGAATATTATAATCGACCATTGTTCAATGAGCTGGAGTACGGACGAATGCGCTTCGTTTTACGATAATGCGAACTTTACGCTTCAATGGTGTATAATTTCCGAAAGTTTGCGCAACTCGGTGCATAAAAAGGGAGCGCATGGTTATGGCGGTATCTGGGGCGGTCAAATGGCATCGTTTCATCATAATTTGCTGGCGCATCACGACAGCCGTAATCCGCGTTTCTGCGGCAGCCGTTACAGTAATCGACCTGAATTGGAAAAAGTGGATTTCCGCAACAACGTCATTTATAACTGGGGCAGTAACAGCGGTTATGCCGGCGAAGGGGGTGTGTATAACATGATAAATAATTATTATAAGCCCGGACCGGCAACTTTGGCGAAAAGTAAAAAAGTGGCATCACGGATTTTTGCTCCCAATTCGGATGAAGGTGTTTATAGACAGGCTAAGGGTGTTTGGGGTAAATTCTTCCTTAAAGGCAACGTAATGGAAGGAAACAGGGAAGTAACTAAAAATAACAAAGCAGGCTTTCACATCAATTTGGCAGAAGGCGAAACTACAACTTCGGAAGATATATTATCTAAAAAAGAGTTTGAACTTTTTAAATTCAAAAACCAATCGGCGGTAAAGGCATATCAATCGGTTCTGAAAAATGCCGGAGCAAGTTTAATCAGGGATACGCTTGATAGACGGATTGTACGTGAAACAAAATCAGGCGCTTATACCTTTTCCGGTTCCAACGGTAGCCTCAATGGAATAATCGATACCCAGAAGGATGTAGGAGGTTGGCCGGTATATTCCTATTCAGAAACAGAAGTTCCTGTCGATTCGGATGGTGATGGAATGCCCGATGTTTGGGAGGGGAAAAATAAACTGAATAAAGATGATGCGACAGATGGCGCTCAGTTTAAGCTTAATAAAAAATACACTAATTTAGAAGTGTATTTGAATGAGTTAGTTGAAGAACTCTTTTAAATAAACAAAAACAAGGTCATCGAAACTCCGATGACCTTGTTTTTTCCCCAAATGAATTTATCTTTTTGAAGTCCATTTGATCAGGTAAAGAATCAGTATGGCAACGGCCAATGAAAATAATAGTATAATTGTTTCCGTTATCCCAAATGTTCCGCTATGTTTCCAAAGAATCAGTATGCCGATAGGTATTCCCGCTAAAATATACAACCACATGGATTTTTCGATTTTGCTGTTAAATATTTTCATACTGATTCGTTTTAATAATATTGTCCCTTATTTTGGTATTTATACATTGGAATTTCTGAATCGGAATTGCTGTTGACAGGCTTTGCATTAAAGACCGTTTTTATTCTATCTAATTATTTTAACTCTGTTTTAATGGCGTTTTTATAGTCGCCACTGTAACCTGTATGCGCAGTGAAAATATACCGGGCATGAGCTAAATTATTGATCTTCCCGAACGATTGAATGGCTGCATTCATATCTTTGCTGTATATTTTATTCGGTTTATCTATTTTTTTATCATCGTTTAAACTGAATGCATCACCAACAAATAAATATTGATCGTTAACCAGATAGCAGGTCGATCCGGGAGTATGTCCGGGGGTAAACAGGGCTTTAACAGTCGTTTTTTTGAAATGGATGATTTGCTGGTCGGTCACAAAACTGAATTCGTTTTTGTAGGTGTCTTTAGCCAGAGTAAGTACTTTCGGTTTTTCCCCGTTTTTTGCTTCTATTTCCTTGTCCGAAAGGTAAATTCGGGCATTTTTAAATAAATTGATGGCTGCTGTATGATCGTGATGAGTATGTGTGAGTAAAACTGCTACTACTTTGTCCGGTTCTATTTTCAGTTTTTGCAGTTCAGACTTAATATTATTTGCATCGCTTCCGGCATCAATAACCAAATAACTTTCGCCGTCGCGAATTACAAACATGTTTACAAATTTGTCGTTTACGGCATAAATTCCGGTGGCTATTTCGCCGGTTTGCAATGGTTCTATTTTATATTCTGCAGATTTGAATCCACTCAAAGTGAACCCGATGATGAAAATAAATACGATTATTTTAAAATATTTGTTATTCGGATTTTTATTCATGATTTCCGGTTTTTAAGAATTAATATTGACTGATATATATAAGAATGTGATTACGAAGCTTTAGTTTGCATTCCGTTTGAATAAGAGCGGAATAAACTTGGGTACTTTTTGTTTATAATCCCGATATTCAGGGTATTTACCACTACTGATACTCTCGGTAAACCGGGAACTTCCTGCAAATAAAAGAACCAGTAAGAACGACCCTGCTAAAGTCCAGTTTATCCACTGCCCCGAAGCGGCTGCTCCTAAAAAATAAAACGAAATCCAGATACCCTGCTCAGCAGCAAAATTCGGATGACGAACGTATTTCCATAACCCTTCCGCCATAAAACCTTTATTCAATGAAGCGCTGTATTTCCTGTTTCGTGGAATCTTGTTTTGTTTTTGTTGATGAAAATTAAACAGTTGATTGTCGGCAATTGTTTCAATCAAAATAAAAATAAACATGAATAAAGCTGCCGTATAATCTACCGCCGACATGCCGACTCCGGCATATTGAGCTGCTAAAATGACAGGAGTGGAAAAGAGCAGGATAAGGATATTTTGATAAAGAGAAATAAATAACAGGTTGAACAAGCTGGTACGTAAAGGTTTATTCAGTTTCGGGTTTTGCCGCAACAGATTCCAGCGGTAATCCTCTTCGCCTTTCCAGGGAACAATGTTGTAACCACCTTTACGATAAAAGTTATAACTCAATCGTAATCCCCAGATTGTAACTAATATAGTCATAAGCCATATACGCGGCGAAGAAGGAAAAGCCGATAAAGTAATCCAACAATAAACAACAGGCATCAAACTCCAGATTTTATCCACCTGGCTGAAATTCCTCGTCAGTTCGCCTACCACAAAACAAACAAGCGCCGTAATAAGCATGATAGTAACCAGTAATTCGAAAAGATGACCGACAGGAGTTTGGCTATCTGTGAATAATTTCAAGTTCCCGTCGGGAAAAATCAATAGGATTAAGTTTGTTGCCATATTATTTAAACTTTTAAAATTGAAGTCGTCTTGACTTTTTAAACAATGGCTAATTTGATGCATTTTGACTTTTTAGAAGTCCATTTTTTGTGTCTAAATAGTTCTACTTTGACCGATTAAAATCAGTAAAATTGTGCGTTTCTTTTTTCGGTTTATTTTCAGACTATTCCATACTTTTATGTTCCCCAAACCTGTCAGATTTTTGAAATCTGACAGGTTCAAACAGACAATAAAACTAGAATTAAAATAATGTGTCAAAGTAGAAATAGTATTTTTATTAATTTATCATCCTACCTGGATCGAATAAATGGCAATGAATTTAGCTACAAATAGGAAATTCCATAGGAATTTATTCTAAAACAAAAAGTCAAGACGGCTTCATTATAATACATCAGATAACTTAGAAAAAGGCCATTTCAATCATTAAATTTCGCTTACCCGAATTTTTTTGGTTTTCAGTTTGCTTCTGTTTGTCAGATAAATGACATCATCAATTTTAGAGGCATGAACGCCCACGAAGGTGCAATCTTGCTTAATTTCGATCATTCCGAGTTCGTCAGGTTGTAACTTCCCTTGCTTCATGAATAAACCTGCAATATCGCCTTTGGATATTTTGTCGCGTCGTCCGCCCGAAATATAAAGCGTTTTCCAGATTGAAGCCAAGGGTAGGGGAGCGGGACGAATTTCTTCAATCGGAGTTTTTCCAATAAAATTGGGCAATTCTTCATTTTTCCATGCCAAAATATAGGCAGTTCCATCGCTTTTCATGCGGGCAGTTCGTCCGTTTCTGTGTGTAAATTCCTGTTCCCGAGTCGGAAGTTGATAATGCAGGATGAATTTTATTTCAGGAATATCCAGTCCGCGGGCTGCCAAATCTGTAGCCAGAATTAATTGATGGGTTCCGTTTCGAAATTTTACCAGAGCGCGTTCACGGTCAATTTGTTCCATGTCACCATGAAAGCAACCGTGACTGATATTGTTGGCGTTCAGGAAATCGCTCACGCGTTGAATCGATTCTTTGAAATTACAGAAAATAATACCCGGCTGATTACCGATATGACTTAGCGCGTCCACTAAAGTTTCCAGTTTATCTTTCGAAGGAGAAAGTATGGTTTTGATTTTGAGTTGAGTAATGGCTTCGTGCAGATAATTGATATAGTTGGGATGTTTTAATCCCACAAAATCGGGAATTCTCAATGCTTGCGTGGCCGAAGTCAATATTTTTTTCTGAACATGAGGCAATGCTGCTATTATTTCAGTCATTTCGGTTTCAAAACCTATTTCGAGCGATTTGTCGAATTCGTCGAGCACCCATGTTTTGATAAATGCTGTCGAAAAACTTTCCTTGCGCAAATGATCGGCAATGCGACCGGGCGTTCCAATTAAGATTGCCGGACGATGTTTCAAATCTATTTTATCCTGTGACCCGGCACGCCCGCCATAAACGGCATTAGCCTTGAAACCTGTGCCCATTTGACGAATAACCTGTTCAATCTGAAGCGCCAGCTCACGCGAAGGAACAACGATCAATGCCTGAATTTCGGTACAATTCGTATCCAATCCGGCGATAACAGGCAATAAAAAAGCAACCGTTTTTCCTGTTCCGGTAGGTGATAGCAAAACTACTTCGGCATTTGACAAAATGGTCGATTGCGCCTCCTTTTGCATGGGATTAAGCGTTTCGATGCTTAATTTATCGAGAATATTCTTTTGATTCATGGTGCAAAGGTACGTAAATATACTTATCCATTCATTTATGATGATTTTCGCATACTCATTTGGTGACTTTAAGTCATTGGAGGAGTATGTTGAGTGTTAAGTCATTGGAGGAGTAATATCTTCTGCTTTTTTGTGACTTCGCATCCACGATAAAAAGAAATTCACTTCGTATTTATCTAAAATAGTGCTTAGCATCTGATAAACAGAGCCTAATTCATCCGTCTGTTCCATGAGTTTCATAGCTTTATCGCGTTTCTCGGCTGAAATAAATTTGTTGATATCCAGTAACCCCATATTGATATATCCCGATAAGTGCGTGCAAACTGTTGATACTGCCAGTCCTCGTTCGACGGCAATCTGATCAATGGTTTTGCCGTCTTTATACATTTCCAGCGTAATGCGGTTCGATTCTCCTTTAGGTTTTTTTTCTTTCTTTTCGCTTTTGTTATCAGCTTTTTCCGCTATTTGCGAAACAAGTTTGTGTTCCTGACAATATTGCTGAATTATTTCGAGGAATTGGCTGCCATATTTTTCCACTTTCGCCGGACCGAATCCATTTATTTTCAGTAAATCTTTTTCGGTTAATGGTAAATAATCAGCCATTTCTACCAACGTTTTACTACCCGCAACCAAATAAATCGGTAAATCATCGGGTTCGCAAAGTTTGTTGCGAAGCGTAATCAGTTGATAAAACAATTTTGGATTTCGCGATGAAACCTGCTTCGCTGTACCGGTCTTGGCATAGGCGTTTACTGTAAAATCGGGCAGGAGGAAGGTGTTTTTCAACACAAAGTAATCTTCTACCGAAAACGGATGTTTTATGCCTTTCAGTACATGGAGTTTCTGAGCTGCGAAACCAAATGTTGTACGTAGTTGATCGTTGTAATCGCGTGCATTTTCGCGACTGTCGGTTGTAGCAGGCGATTGGCGCAATGTTTCAAGCAGGTTCTCAATTTTGGATGTAAAATAAGTTGCAGCAGCATTTAACCGTTCCGATAAATAGTCTTCATTTGCCGGATTGCCTTCTAAAATCCGCAGCAACTGATTTTGAAATTTATCGGCAATTTCCTGAATGCTTTGTAGTTGTTTCAGAATTTGTTTCAGATAAGGTAGCGTTTCTTCGTTGAACGAATTGGCAACGCCTTCTACTTCACGTAATAAACGCGATGCATGGCCAATCCCGGTACGAAAATCGAAAAGTTGACTCAAAATATATGACCTGAACTGATTTCGTGATTCATTTAACTGGTATTCAAGTTCTTCAACGGGGATTTTATTCCGCTCATGTTCCACAATCTGACGATCGTTTTCGATGCTGTACGGGTTGATTTTACTCCACAACACCATGCCTTCGAGCGAACGACAGCGGCTCAACGCCACATAAACCTGTCCCGACGCAAACGCATCGCCAGCGTCAATGACCGCTTTGTCGAACGTTAGCCCCTGGCTTTTATGAATGGTAATCGCCCAGGCCAAACGTAACGGATATTGTACAAAAGTTCCGAGCGTGTTTTCTTCAATTTGTTTAGTACTTTCGTTGGTAGAATAGCGAATGTTTTCCCATATCATTTTTCCCAGTTCAATCGGGTCATCTTCCCCTGGACATTTGATGGAAATAAGATCATCTTCGATGGAATCAATCATCCCGATTTTCCCGTTGAAAAAACGGCGGGGCGTTTCAGTGTCGTTTTTGATAAACATTACTTTCGCACCTATCTTGAGTTCCAACTCTTTATCGGTAGGAAAACTTTTTTCAGGGAAATCGCCTTTAATTTCAGCTTCGAATTTGTAGGTTTTACCTTTGAGGCTTCTCAATTCTTCCGCATTGATCCGGTCGGCTTTATAATTATGTGTGGTAAGGGTTATGTATGTGTCGTCTTTGGGTGGCACAAATAAAGGGTTGTAACGGCTTTGTAGCAACGATAATCCATTGTTTGACAGATTATTATTTCTAATCTCATTCAATACACGGATAAAATCGGCATTGGTCTGGCGGAAAATCTTATCCAGCTCGATGTAAACCGGTTGTTGCTGTGCTATAACCTGACTGTGGAAAAAATATGGACTTTGGTAATAAGGTGCAAGCAAGCGCCATTCTTCATCAACAGCTACCGGCGGAAGTTGAAACATATCGCCGATAAAAATCACCTGCACACCGCCGAACGGTTCGGTGTGTTTGTAACGGATATGGCGCAAAATAGTATCAACGGCATCGAGTACATCGGCACGCACCATACTTATTTCGTCAATCACCAACAGTTCAAGTTCTTGTATAACTTTCCGCCTGAATCCCTGCATTTTTATTTTATCAATCAGTTCTTTACGTCCTTCAACTGTTGGGATGAAAGGGGTAAACGGTAATTGGAAAAACGAGTGCATGGTAGTTCCGCCGGCATTGATGGCAGCCACGCCGGTTGGGGCAACTATGGCTATTTGTTTTTTTGTTTCTTTTTTAAGTTTATGCAGAAAAGTGGTTTTCCCTGTTCCGGCTTTACCGGTCAGGAAAATGCTGCGATTTGTTGAAACGGCAAATTCGCGGGCGAGATGGTAAAAAGAGGATACGTCTTGCATAGAATTTTTTTATTGCTTAGTCAATGAATGAGTGGTCGGCCGGGTGAACTTTTAACCTACAAAGATTGAAAATAATTTTCAGAAAAGCAAGAACAGTATTTGAATTTTTCAACAGAAAAAGCGGTTTGGGATTTTTTCCAAACCGCTTTATAAAAACTACTGTTTCAATATAAAAATTAAATCACAAGTGATGGAGCCGTAAATACTCGCGAAGCCAATTCAGTATCGATTAAATACAATCCGCGTGCATCGGTTCCGAATAAATCGAATCGTTTGCAAAGTTCATCCACATTTTTTTCTTCTTCGCCCTGTTCTTTTACGAACCAGTCGAGAAATTGCATGGTTTTGAAATCTTTCAGTTCGTAAGCAAGGGCATAAATATCGTTGATCGACTGGCTGATATACAACTCGTGTTTATAAGCCTCGTCCAAAGCCTGTTTGAAACCGGCATAAACAATGTCCGGTTTTTTTATAGCTTCGAGTGCCACTTTTTCGCCATTGTTTTGCATATATTTTACAAAAAGCATGGCGTGTGCATATTCTTCCTGCGTTTGAATTCCAAACCAGTTACCAAAACCGTTTAAACTATTATCGTAATAATAATTCGACATGTCGAGATACAAATACGAAGAGTAAAACTCCTTGTTAATCTGACTGTTTAATAAGTCTGTAATTTTTTTGTTTAACATAAGCTTTATATTTTTAGCGTTTAAATATCACAAATCAAATTCAGTTGTTCTGAAAAAACGAATAGAATCTTAAATAATTACATTTCAGATTCTTTCAATTTTAGCACCTAGTGCGTTCAAGCGTTTATCAATATCCTGATAACCTCGGTCAATCTGATCAATATTATGAATGGTGCTGGTTCCTTCGGCAGCCATAGCTGCAATGAGCAATGCAATTCCGGCACGAATGTCGGGTGAACTCATGGTGGCGGCACGTAAATGAAGTTGTTCTCCCAAGCCGATAACCGTTGCCCTGTGGGGGTCACAAAGTATAATCTGGGCGCCCATGTCTATCAGTTTGTCTACAAAGAAAAGCCGGCTTTCGAACATTTTTTGATGAATCAGGATACTTCCTTTTGCCTTGGTAGCTATAACCAGGAAAACACTCAGTAAATCAGGCGTTAGTCCCGGCCAGGGTGCGTCGGAGATCGTCATAATCGACCCATCGATAAAGGATTCGATGGTATAACTTTCCTGAGCGGGGATGAAAATGTCGTCGCCATGTTGTTCCAGTTGAATGCCTAACCGGCGGAAACTGTCGGGGATAATGCCCAAATCGCCGTATGATACGTTTTTAATGGTTATTTCGGAGCCGGTCATGGCTGCCATGCCGATAAAACTTCCCACTTCAATCATGTCGGGTAAAATAACATGCTTGCAACCGTTTAAACTTTCGACGCCTTCGATGGTGAGCAAATTGGAACCGACTCCCGAAATCTTTGCTCCCATGTTGTTCAGCATTTTGCACAATTGCTGCAGATAGGGTTCGCAAGCAGCATTGTAGATGGTTGTTTGTCCTTCGGCAAGCACTGATGCCATAACAATGTTGGCTGTTCCGGTCACCGAAGCTTCGTCGAGTAACATATAGCAGCCTTTTAATTTTGGGGCAACTATTTTATATTGTTTTTTTTCGGGGTCGTAATTAAATTCAGCTCCAAGCTTCTGAATTCCAAGGAAGTGTGTATCTAATCTGCGCCGGCCTATTTTATCGCCTCCCGGTTTGGGTATCATGGCTACGCCAAAACGGGCAACGAGGGGTCCGACAATCATTACCGAGCCGCGTAATGCTGCACTTTGCAGGTAAAACTCTTCAGTTTCGAGATACTCCAGATTTATGTTTTCGGCTTTGAAAGTGTAGGTGTCAGTATTTATTCTCGACACTTCGACTCCCATATTGCGCAGTAAGTTAATAAGGTTGTTGACATCAAGAATGTCCGGTACATTGCTAATGGTTATGATTTCGGGACTTAACAAAACCGCGCAAAGCGCCTGAAGCGCTTCGTTTTTTGCTCCTTGGGGAATAATTTCCCCTCTTAATTTATGTCCTCCTTCAATTTTAAATGATGCCATTTTATTATTTGCGATTTTATCGTTTTACAATTTACGATCGAATTGAAAGGGATTTGAAAATGAAAGTTATAGACTTGTGAATCAGCTATCAGCAAAATCGAATTACATGTCAGAGCCGGAATTTATTTTTTCTTTATCTTGTTCTTCTTGTTATGAAGCACATCTCTCGACTCTACCAATTTCAGGAAATCTTCCGAAATATCGAGCTTGCCGTGTGATAATTCACGTAAATCATCAAATATTTTCCGGTCGTCAACCACTTCTTTATTCCAGGTGAGGAAACATTTTTTCATTTGGTTGGCAATCAGTCGAATCAATTCATTTTTTTCCTCACCATCAGGATAATCACCCACTTTGTCGATCATTTCTTCCAGTGTACGTCCGTAATGCTGGTACCGGATGCGCGAGTTTTTATAAGGAATCCTTTCCGGGCGGGTATAAAGATTTTCGGCCTGCATAATTTCGTAAGGGAAATCAATGTCTAATTTAAAATCGGACATGATGGCCACATGATCCCACAGCTTGTGTTTAAAATCGTTTACGTCGCGCAAATATGGAAACATGTTTCCCATGATGTTGATAATCGTTTTTACACAACGCGTGCGTTCTTCACGATCTTCGATAGTCAACGCGTGGGTAATCATTTGTTGTATATTTCGCCCGTATTCGGGCATGATCAGTTTTCCTTGTAATGTCGGATAATTCATATTGAATTTTATATATTGATTGAGTACAAAAGTAGCTATTTTTTTTCAGATATATGGATTGAAGGGGATTCTATTAACTATAAATTATGAATGAGTATATTTATTTTATTATGATTATCCACAATGTGTCCTAATTTATATTTCGGTACGGTGCATCTTTGTGCTTTTTCTGCTTGTATTTTCTACCAATATATCGGGACTCTGTCCCTTTGTTG
>JAJFVH010000215.1 GCA_021371875.1 Bacteroidales bacterium | reverse complement strand
AATCAGATTACCAAACGCATCAAACAGGGTTGCGAAGCTATCGGCATTCGTTTCCTCGACCATATCATTATTGCCCGTGGAAGCTATTACAGTTTTGCCGATGAAGGGAAAATATAATTTGCCTTTGCCTGTATTAACAACTACCGATAACGTCTTGACGGATGATAGACAAATAACACGTAGTGAATGATTTAATAAGTAAACCAAATATAATAATGCCTTTACTCGAAGTAGAAAACGTTGTAAAACAATTTGACGGACACCGCGCCTTGGACGGTGTAAGCCTGGAAGTCTCCGAAAACTCCGTTTACGGACTTTTGGGACCAAACGGTGCCGGAAAAACCACCCTGATTCGCATCATCAATTGCATTACGGCGCCCGATAGCGGCGAAGTGCGATTGAACGGAAAGCGAATGACCCCCGAAGATGTTTACCACATCGGTTATTTGCCCGAAGAACGCGGGCTGTATAAAAAAATGAAAGTTGGCGAACAGGCTTTATACCTGGCGCAACTGAAAGGAATGTCCAAAAAGGATGCCCTCAGGTCTTTGAAATACTGGTTCGAGAAATTTGAAATGCAAGGCTGGTGGGACAAGAAAGTGGAAGAACTTTCGAAGGGAATGGCACAGAAAGTGCAGTTTATAACTACTATTCTCCACGATCCGAAGTTGTTGATTTTCGACGAACCGTTCAGCGGTTTCGATCCCGTGAATGCCGAACAGCTTAAAGGTGAAATTCTGGAACTGCGCGACAAAGGTGCAACCATCATTTTTTCCACCCACAACATGGGAACCGTGGAAGATCTTTGCGAGAATATTTCGCTGGTCAATAAATCAAAAATTGTTTTACAGGGAAATGTTGCCGAAATCAGGGCTTCACATACTACCAACACCTATTTGGTAAAAACGAATAAAACGCTTGACGTAAATGGTTTTGAATTGATTGAAGAACACCATAAGAACGGAATTTTTGAATATTCGATAAAAAAAGCGGAAGCCGACACCAACAATTCCCTGCTTCAAAGGCTGATGCAGCAAACCGAAATTATTTCGTTCCAGGAAATTTTACCAAGCATGAACGATATTTTTATAGAAACAGTAACTCCTCATTCCTAAAGCGGGAAAAATATGATTTGTGTCCAAACAAAGAATTATTTCGAGATATTTTTTATGATAAAAAAACTTCAAAAAACAATTTCTCCAGTTCCCATTTTAGGGATTAGGGGCTTTTAATTTCTACCATCATGTCAAAAATAGGCTTAATCATAAAACGGGAATACAGCACCAGGGTAATGAAAAAATCATTTATCCTGCTTACTTTCCTTACGCCCATCCTTTTCGCAGCTATGTTTGCCCTTATCATTTATCTTGGAGGCATTAAAGATGATAAAGTAAAAAAAATAGTAGTGGTGGATAAAACACAACTTTACAAAAATGTGTTGAAAGATAACGAATCTTATATTTTTCAGTTTACCGATGCTTCGGTTGACGAACTGAAAAAACAAAAACAAAAAGACGATGGCGAATACACAGCTTTACTTTACATCTCCAACGACCTTAGAGTCGATTCGACGGCTGCAACCATTTATTCCGACGAACAAGTAAATCTGGAACTGAAAACTTATGTGTCCGGACTGCTGAACAATTACATCGAGGAGCAGAAATTGGCATCGTATAATATTCCCAACCTGAAAACAATGGTCGAAAGCTCGAAAACCGACATCGACCTGAAAACCATTAAATGGGGCGAGGATGGCGAGGAAAAAGAAGCTTCGGCAGAATTGGCTATGATTATCGGCATGATAACGGCTTTTATCATCTACATGTTTATATTAATTTACGGCGCACAGGTAATGAGCGGAGTGGTGCAGGAAAAATCCAACCGTATCGTGGAAGTAATGATTTCGTCGGTGAAACCTTTCGAGCTGATGATGGGGAAAATCATTGGCATAGCCATGGTGGGGCTCACCCAGTTTCTGTTGTGGGTTGTGCTTACTGTTGCCATTATGGTAGGAGTCAGTTCGACTTTTGGCAATGACGTTGACATGAGTTCGGTGCAAAAAGTACAGGAAATGGGACAAGTTGGAGCACAAACCATGCCTGCTGAAATACAGGGATTCATAACTGCTTTAAACGGGGTGGATTATGTGCAGCTAATAGTTATGTTCGTCATTTATTTTATAGGAGGATACCTGCTGTATGCGTCACTTTTTGCAGCCGTTGGCTCGGCCGTTGACAACGAAACCGACACCAATCAGTTCTCAACGCCGCTTATGATTCCGATCATGTTTGCCATTTACGCGGGCATTTTTACTGCCGAAAATCCCGATGGGCCGTTGGCGTTTTGGTGTTCGATGATTCCGTTCACGTCGCCCATCGTGATGATGGTGCGGCTTCCGTTCGATGTTCCGGCTTGGGAGATTGCCTTATCCATAGGTATCCTTGTTTTGTCGTTTATTGGAAGTACTTGGGTAGCCGGCAAAATTTATCGGACGGGTATTTTGATGTACGGTAAAAAAGTAACCTGGAAAGAATTGTGGAAGTGGTTGAAGTATTGACCTTATTCCTTACAGAAGAGGAAACTTTGGGATAAATTAAATTTTCAGTAAAATTACATGACAATCGAAAAAACAAATGCTGCCCGGCTTCTGGATATGGCAAAAATCGACTATCAGTTAATTTCTTACGAAGTAGATGAAAACGATTTAAGCGCCGTTCATGTTGCTGCACAATTGAATGAACCCATCGAAAAAGTTTTCAAAACGCTGGTTCTGAAGGGCGATAAAATTGGTTATTTTGTTTGTATCATTCCGGGAGCTGAAGAACTGGATTTGAAAAAGGCTGCAAAAATTTCGGGGAATAAAAATTGCGAAATGATTCCGATGAAAGAACTTTTGCCGGTTACCGGCTATATCCGCGGGGCTTGCTCGCCCATTGGAATGAAAAAACATTTTCCTGCTTTTATTCATGAAAGCTGCCTGGATTTCGAACGTATTTACGTCAGCGCGGGGAAAAGAGGATTGCAGTTAGTCCTTTCGCCGTCGGATCTTATTCAGGAGATAAAAGCAACTGTAGATTTTCTTATGCTGAACAGAGAATAAAGTTGTTTGATTTTCACGCTTTTGAGTGTTAGATAGGGTCTGCTGAAAAACTATTTTATGCCACGGAGTGGCTAAATGTGAATTGAAAATCGGCGTAGCCAATAACCCCCAGTGAGCGTAGCGATACTGGGGGACGTTGAATAACCAAGAACCCCAGCCCCGAAGTGGGCTGAACAATATCATAATATGGTATTATTGAACCCTTTCAGGGCTCTATTCCTTTCTACTATTCTTGTCCGCCGATTTTACCGGCGGTTATTAGCTACGCTGACCGTTGGTTCATATTTAGTCCTTTCAGGACATCGTTCAATAAAAACAGAAATTGTGGTGCAAAAAAAATTGACGATTATATTCAAAAACCTTGCATTTACACTTAAAAAAATCACTATATATTACTATGTATCAGACTTATTATGTTTTTTAAGCAGACCCCACATATAGAAACCTCTAATTATTATGAGTAGATTAAAAATTTCATTAGTTTTAATACTTTTCTGCATTTCCGGTTGTATTGGATTTGCACAAATGAACGACGCAGTTCAGACTAAATGGACAATAAAGAATTGTGTTAACCAATTTAATAAAGGGAATATTATTCCAATCAAAGCTGGTTATCAATATTGGTTTGCCGACAAGGATTTTTTGAACGGGCGCACCTTGAAAATGAGTGTTGTAAAACCTCACGATGCAACTCATCCTCCTCATAAGCATGTTGAGGACGAATTCTTTTTTGTATTGGAAGGTAAAGCCATGTTTTATCTTAACGGTGATTCGGTTGTTTGTGAACCTTATACAAGTTTTTACTGTCCATCGATGGTTGAACACGGAATAAGCAATGTCGGTGATACTGAATTAAAATATTTAGTGATAAAAGATTACTTAAAGAAAGAATAACACGATATGATACCTTCTTTCCTTCATGCCGGCGACCGGATACACATAGTTTCACCATCAGGAACAATTGACCCGTTATTTATAGATGGAGCAAAAAAACTGCTTTCGACCTGGGGTTTGCAGGTTACCGAAGGCGAATTTGCCCGCTTGGAATATGGCCGGTTTGCCGGAACAAAAGAACAGCGTATTGCCGATTTGCAACACGCTCTGGATGACGTAGATGTGAGGGCAATTCTTTGCAGTCGGGGAGGTTACGGAGTAACGCAGATTATTGATAAAATTGATTTTTCCGCATTCCAACAATCACCCAAATGGTTGATTGGTTTCAGCGATATCACCATCCTGCACAATACCCTCACCAACCTTGGAGTTGCTTCAGTTCATGGGATAATGGCAAAACAGTTGACCGAACTTCCCGGGAGTTCGGAACAGGTTCAACGGTTGAAAGGGATTTTATTCGGTGAACTGCCGGTTTACGAAATTCCGGCACATCCGCTTAATCGACAGGGAAAAGCCGGGGGAAAACTGATCGGCGGAAATCTTTCGGTATTTGTCGGGATGAGCGGTACAAAATTCGATTTACCTTACGAGGGCAATATTCTTTTTATAGAAGACATTGCCGAAAAACCTTACCACATTGACCGCATGATGCAAAACCTGCGGTTGAGCGGGGCATTGGGAAAAATCTCAGGTTTGTTGGTCGGGCAGTTCAGCGAATGCGACGAAGACCCGTTGATGATGTTGACCGTTGCCGAAATTATTGCGGACGCTGTAAAAGAGTACGATTATCCCGTGTGCTTCAACTTCCCTGCCGGACATGTGGATTACAACCTGCCTTTGATACTGGGCGAAAATGTTGATTTGGATGTCAGCCTTACTTGTGTTTGTCTGAATTTGGGTTTTTAAAAAAGAAAATCTTTTTTCTTAAAAAGAACCAAAAGAATTAGTTTTGTCCATCTAAAATTTTATCTTTGCAATGACTTAATTATCAGACTTATTTTTTCAAACGATGCCATTACAGAAACACACGGTTATTTTATTGGGTATATTATTCTCAACAATACAGTTTTATGCCCAGAAACAGAACGAAGTTGCGATACCTTCCGACTCTGTGAAATCAACTGTATTGACGCCTTTAAAACCAACCGATAAAATCAATTTAACCGATTCATTGATAAATTACGGGAAACTTTTTTTAAATACTCCTTATCGCTATGGTTCGGAGGGAATATCTTCATTCGATTGTTCGGGGTTTACCTCGTATGTTTACCGTAATTTTGGCTATAATTTACAACGTTCATCGGCCGATCAGGCCGCGCAGTTTCCTTCAGTCGATAAATCGGAACTGAAACCCGGCGATCTTGTCTTTTTTAACGGCCGTCGCCGGAACGGGAGAGTGGGGCATGTAGGTATTGTTGTTGCGGCAAAAGAAGGTGGCGAATTTGATTTTATTCATGCTTCCGTAAAAGAAGGAGTCACAATTTCCAATTCGCAGCAGAATTATTATCAGAAAAGATTTGTAAAAGCAGGGCGCGTTATAGCATGCGATTCTTTAATACAGATTGCCGCCGACAATACAACGGTGAAACGTCAGGAATATGTAAGCGCCATGCTTTCACAACCTGTTAAGAAAGTAATCCCGGCAAAATATCATTACGTAAAAACCGGCGAAAATTTGTCGTCGATTGCCGAAAAATACGGGCTGACTGTGGCGCAGTTAAAACGGAAGAACAAGCTGAAAAAGGACATGCTTAAAGTCAAACAACGGTTGAAAATTACAGACGAAGAAACCATACTGGTTGTTGAGCCTGTTTTAGCAAAAAATTCATTGAAACAGATGAACGATTCTTCAGGACTTTCAGAAAACGACAAGTTGCTTCCGGATCAGAATAATTGTTTGTTACCCACGAAACACGTCGTAAAAAAAGGAGAAACTTTGTTTGCTGTTTCTAAGCTCTACGGTATTTCGGTTAAAGAGCTAAATGAACTGAATAATTTGAAAAAAAGCAAAATATTCCCGGGACAGGAACTGAAATTGACAAACGAAACAGAACCGGTTATTGCTTCGAACACAGAAACTGCAAATGCTAATTCGCAAGTTGCGGATGTTCAGGAAAACGGGGTAAAAGAGATGGATCATAAAGTCAGCAAAGGCGAAACGCTGGAATCGATAGCTAAAAAACACAATACCACTCCGAAAGAATTGATGAAAGTTAACAACCTGACGAATGCAAAGATTCTATCGGGACAAGTTCTTAAACTGCCTGATGAAACGACGCGAGCAAGTAAAGAAGTTGCCGATAACCGGACTGAAAAAGTTTCGCATAACGAACTGCAAAAACAGGATATCGCAAAAATTACACATAAAGTAAGTTCCGGCGAGTCATTATTCAGTATATCCAAAATGTATAATATTTCAATTGACGAATTAAAATCATTCAACAACCTGTTTTCCAACAATATTCAACGAGGGCAAACACTTCAGATTCCTGAAGGAAGTGCAAAGTCGCCCTCAAAAAATACAACTTCTGCAACGACTTCGATAACTCATAAGGTAAGCCCGGGAGAAACATTGTCGTCGATTGCCATGAAATACGATTGCACGATAAAAGAATTAAAAAAATGGAATAACAAAACGAATGATAAATTAAACTTAGGCGACAAGCTGAAAGTTTATTCCGACTAATTGAAAACAACCAGATTTCCGATTTATCCTTAAATATATATTGCCATGAAGTCAAAAAATCTTATTTCCGTCATCGTTATTTCTGTTAGTTTTATTATTTCGATGTTGATTGTTTCAAACGCAATAATCAACCGCAACAGCAGTGAAAATATTATTTCGGTTACCGGACTTGCCGAACGTGATTTCGAGTCGGATCTGATTGTGTGGAAAAGCCAATTTACTGTCAAAAAAATGGATTTGGTCAGTGCTTATGCCGATCTGAAAAAGCAAAGCGAGATTATTAATAATTTTTTGGCAGTGAAAGGGATCGAAACAAAATCAATTACTTTTTCAGCCGTCGAGATATCCAAAGAGTATTCAACTTCGTACAACGAGAAAGGCAATACGTTTTCGGTATTTGATGGATATCGGCTGACTCAGCAAATATCTATTACTTCGAAAGATGTTGAGAAAATAGAGAAAGTGTCGCGCGAAATAACCGAATTAATCAATTCGGGCATTGAAATTACCTCACTGCCACCACAATATTATTACACGAAATTATCGAATTTAAAAATTGAAATGTTAGCCGAAGCATCCAAAGATGCCTTGCTGAGAGCGCAAACAATGGCTCAAAACGGCGATGCAAAACTTGGTAAAATGGTCGGTTCGACCATGGGAGTATTTCAGATTGTGGCTCAAAATTCATCCGAAGATTATAGCTGGGGAGGCTCGTTCAATACTTCATCAAAAAATAAAACTGCTTCAGTTACCGTTAAAGTCCAATATAAAGTTAAATAGGGTCTGCTTAAAAAGTATAATAAGTCTGATACATAGTAATATATAGTGATCTTTTTAAGTGTAAATGCAAGGTTTTTGAATATAATCGTCAATTTTCTTTGCACCACAATTTCTGTTTTTATTGAACGATGTCC